>CAZYHE010000125.1:0-9759 GCA_964647225.1 uncultured Anaerolineales bacterium | reverse complement strand
GTTTCTTTGACAGACCCGCCACAGGCTGCTAGAATAGCATGACCGTTAGGCCTCGCGCAGGCCTGATCTGGCGATCATCCAGGGAGCAATCATTCCCCCCTGAAACACCATCCAAAAGGAGAAAAAGCAGATGGACCAGGCGATCTACGAAAAAGTCAAAGAGATCATTGTTGACAAGCTCAACGTGAAGCCCGAAGACGTGGTTGAAGGCGCCAAATTCCGTGACGACTTGAAGGCGGATTCCCTCGATCTCGTCGAGTTGATCATGGCCTTCGAGGAAGAATTCGGCGGCACGATCTCGGATGAGGACGCGCAGAAAATCACCAGCGTCGGCGAGGCCGTTAAGTACCTGTCGAAAGCAGGCGCCTAGCCCGCGGCCGGCAAAGCGCAGCAAACAAAAAACCACACCTCACGCGTAAGGTGTGGTTTTTTGTTTTCTTAATTCGGGGAGGATAAACACAATCCGCTGGATTGCGATATAAGTTAAGTGCTGTACCCCTGCGGATGCGCCCGATGCCACGCCCACGCGCTGGCGACGATCTCGTGCAGATCGGTCATCCGCGGCTGCCAGCCGAGGCGCGCGCGCGCGGCGCTGGCATCGGCCACCAGGATCGGCGCGTCGCCGGGACGCCGCGGCTTCTCGACCGCCGCCAGCGGCAGGCCGGTGACCTCACGCGCCACATCAATCACCTGCCGCACCGAATAGCCCGCGCCGCTGCCCAGGTTGAGGATGAGCTTCGGGTGCTGCGTGAGCGCGTCGAGCGCCTGGAGGTGCGCCTGGCCCAGGTCGGCCACATGCACATAGTCGCGGACGCAGGTGCCGTCGGGGGTGGGGTAATCCGTGCCGAAGATATCGGCGTGCGGGCGCTGACCCAGGGCCACCTGGAGGACGAGCGGAATCACATGGGTTTCGGGCCGATGCGCCTCGCCGCGGCCGGGCGTGGCGCCGCACGCGTTGAAATAGCGCAGCGCGGCATAGCGCAACCCCTTGAGCCGCGCGTGCCAGTCGAGGATCTGCTCGACCATCAGTTTCGTGGCGCCGTAGGCGTTGGCCGGGGCGAGCGGATCGGTCTCGGTCAGCGGAGTATCCTTGCCCGCGTAGACCGCCGCGGTGGACGAAAAGACGATGCGCGGAATCCCGTGGGCCACGGCCGCTTCGATGAGGCTCAGGCTGCCTGACACATTATTATTGAAATAGCGTCCGGGGTCACGCATGGACTCGCCCGCATCGATGAATGCCGCAAAGTGCATCATGCCATCGAATTTGCCGACCGCCATCACCGCGTCGAGCGCCGCCCGATCGTGGATATCCCCCTGGACGAAGGTCGCGCCTTCGGGCACAGCGGCGCGATAGCCCTTCACCAGGCTGTCGAAGACGGTGACGCGCTGGCCGGCCTGCAGCAGTTGATCCGCCACAACCCCGCCGATATACCCTGCGCCCCCGGTCACAAGAACGTGCATTCTACTCTCCCATAGGCGCGGCGCGACCGGCGCCCAAGCAGGGGACGCCGGTCACGTCGCTGCACCGCGAACTGGCTCGGTCGGAGGCCGACCGAGCAGATAGCTATTTTATCACAACACCTACGCAAACAACTGATCGGCCATGCGTTTCAACATGGCCGTGCCGCGCACTTCGGTTTCATACAGTGGCAGGATGGCGCGCACCTGGCCGTCGAATTCCTTCCAGATGGTGTCCATATGTTCGGCCTGCATTGCCACCCGGTTCTTGACGAAATCGGGTGCATCCGGCCCGACCAACGACTTGTCAATCAGCATATTGACGATGACCCCGCCCACCGGGATGCCGAACTCGTGGAACCAATTGATGAAGCGGGTGATGACCGCGATGGGCAACGCCTCCGGCAAGGCCACGAAGAAGAAGGAGGTGAGGCTGGCGTCGGTCAGCAGCGTCTTGGCCCGCCCCATCCGCTGACGCAGGTTGAGCAGGTAGTCCATCAAGGGGTCTTTCTGCTGTTTGCGCTTGCTGTAGGAGAGCAGATCGCGCAGCGAGGTCGCCTCCTCCCGGCTCTGCACCATCTTGTTGACCCACATCGAATAGACGCTGGACATGCCAAGCAGACGCCGGGCGTTGGCGGTCGGCGCGGTGTCGAAGATGTAGGCGTCGTATTTGTCCTCGAACATCAGGTCAATCATGTTCTCGAACATGGCCGACTCTTCGAAGGCCGGATTCATGGTGGCCGACTGCACGAATTCATCCGCCTTGGTCTTGATCTCGGCGAACTTGAGGAACCACTCGATCTTCTCGCGGATTTCCTTCTTCGACTTCTCGATCGTGTCCTTGGTGTCAATCTCAAGCGCCGTCATATTGGGCACGCCCGTCACCGGCGTCGGCTTGCCGAAGACATTCTGATCCAACATGCTGGAGAGCGAATGCACCGGATTGGTCGAAGCCAACAACGTGCGCTTGCCTTGCCCCGCCATCCACAGCGCGGCCGTGCCGGCCAGCACCGTCTTGCCCACGCCGCCTTTGCCGCCGAAGAAGATGTACTTGAGGCGCGGATTGGCGGTCAGGTACTGCTGCATTGTTTGTTCAATCATGGCTTAGCTCCTCACTTCGCCTCAGCGTCGCCGAACAGCGCAGCCGCCATACGCTCGATCATCGGCAGGCCGGTGATGTCGCGCTCAAACTCGGGCACACGGGTCAGTACATCCTTGCCGAACACCTCACCGATCCGTTCCAGATAGCCGTGCTGCATCTCCAGACGGTTGCGCAAGTAGTCGGGGATCTTCTGCTGTGTCAGTTCGGGCGGGATGACGCGATTGACGATATAGCCAGCCAGCGGCACGTCGAACTTGGCGAACAACTCGGCCGCCTTCTTGGTATCCAGGATGATCATCTCCTCCGGGATCAACACGAAGAAAAAGGCGGTCTTCAGCTTATCGGTCAAGATACCCGACGAGGTGTTGATGCGGTGTTTGATGTATTGCAACTCGGCGAGGATTTGATCCTCTTCGCTCTCCTTGTTCCGCTGCATCACCGCCGCCACCTTGGAGTATTCTTCCATCTCCGTACGCAGGGCCGTGATCTTGTCAATCCACTGATCGTAGACCGACGCCATGCTCAGGTAGTAGAGCGCGTGACCCAACGGCACCAGATCGTAGATGTAGTAATCATACTTGCCGCTGACAACGATGTCAACCACTTCGTCGAAGATGGCACTCTCTTCCATGGCCGGCTCGGCGGCGGCGGCCTGGATGTAATTCTCGATCTCTTCGGGGACTTTGTCCATCCCGTACATATCCAAGATCTTCTGGCGGATTTCCTGCTGATACTCCTTGATGCGGCGATCCGCGTCAATCTCCTGGGCATAGAGATTCGGCATGATTTCCACTGGGCCTTTGCCGAAGATATCGCGCTTGAAGATATCCGACAGGCTGGCCTGGGGATCAACTGAGAAGACGAGCACTTTGTAGCCTTGCTTCGCCAGCCAGTAGCCGGTGGCCGCGCTGAAAGTCGTCTTGCCCAGCCCGCCCTTGCCGCCAAACATGATATAACGGCGATTGGGGTTTTGTTCAAAGACTTGTCGTAGAGACATAGCTGACTCCGTACTGCGTATTGCGTGTTCCGTTCCAGCTTCCGACTTCCACCTGGCTCGGTCGGAGATAGTACGCCCCGTTTTTTCGGGCGCCGGCCAGAGCGGGTTTTCGGATAGATACTCAGCCTCAGCCTTAGCCTCGGCCTATGCCAATGCGTCCGTCAAATCTTTCTCGCGCAACATCCGGCGCTTCCAGGTGGAGATTTGCGGAACGACGTAGGGCAGCAGCCGCAGGCTGTAGTAGGGCGGCAGGATGGGGATGCCCAGCAAATCACCCATGGTGATCAGGATGAACAGGTGTTCCATGCTGCCGCGTGTCTTCAAGGCATAGCGCGCCATATCATGGCCGGCCATGCCGTAGAGCACGCTCTTGACACCATCGAACCAATTACGCTTCTTTGCTTCTTCGGGCATGAGAGAATCCTTTCTCGACAATCAAAAGGTGGCGAGTTATGTGATGTCCTGGTCGCACAAGTCGGTCAGATCCTTCTCGCGGGAGAGACTGCGCCGCCAACCGGCGATATTCGGCACGACATAGGGGAGTAGCCGCAGGGTGTAATAGGGGGGCAAGATCGGCACGCCCAAGAGATCGCCGAACACCACCAGGATGAACAGATGCTCAAGCTGACCGCGCTCCTTGCGCAGATCGCGCACCATCTCGTAGACGGTCGCGCCGTACAAGATGTCGCGCAGCGCGCGAATGAAGCGAACCAGGTGTAGAATGATGGCCTGTTTGCGCAATCTGTTCACCCACCCACGGCGTTGACGCCGGCGCGTTCAACCGCCTGCGTCAACGCGTCTTGATCCCAGCCGGTGATCTTCGTGCGCCCGGCCACCACAAAAGTCGGATAGCGCCGGACACCGTGCCGCACCGCCTTGAACAACCCCTGCAACGAACGCGGATCGTAGACCCGGATGAGGATCCGCTCGCGATAGCGGCCGGCCATGTCGAAGATCAACGCGGAGAGGCGCTGAAAGTCGGCCTGCCACTCCGGCGGCAGATCCGCCATCCCGCGCTGCGGCGGCGCCTGCCCCAGATCTGCGCGCGCCAACAGCACCTCGCAGGCCTGGCACAAGCCCCACCCTTCGGGAACCGGGTAGAAGACATCTACGGGAATGGGCGGCACGGTTTGGTCCTCGATACGATGCGTGGTAACGCGGTAGATTGGAAACTTGGTAAGTTGGTGACATGGTGACACGGTAGATTGGTAAGTTGGTAAGTTGGTGACACGGTGACAGTGACGCACCGTGCCACCAGACTACCACGTTACCAATCTACCAATCTACCAACCTACCAACTCACCCTAACGCGCCTTCGCCGCGACCGGCGCGCCGGCGCGGCCGCGCTGAAGCGCCTTCAGGCCATCCCAGGCCAGGAACAGCGCCGCGCCCACCAGGATCAGCGCCACCGCGCCGATGATGACTTGGGCAGCCGTGAATTCACCCACATTGGCGATCTTATTCGCCACCGGATCGGCCGTCTTCGGCAGGTTGATCAAGAACGCCTCATACGCCTTGTAGAGCAGCGCGCCGATGGTCGTGATGAACATGAACGCAAACGGGATCAGCGTCCACATGTACTGCTTGCCCTTGGACATCAGCCAGAGCGTGACCAGCAGCAACGCCAGCGAGGCCATGAGCTGATTCGCCGCGCCGAACACCGCCCAGATTTGCAGGAACGGCACCAGCCAGATCAGCGCCAGGGTCAGGGCCAGGGCGATCACGGTGCCGACATGCACATTGCGGATCGGCGGGAAGGCATCGCCCAACGCCTCGGAGCTTGCCACACGCATGAAGCGCACCACCAGGTACATGATGGTCAGCGCCATCAGCGTGAGGAAGATGGAGCCGTAGGCTGTGCCGAATCCCTTGTCCAACCCCCACTGATTCATGAAGGTTGCCAGACCCACCGAGAAGACCTTGGCGGCCGCCGCGCCGCCGCCCGCCTTGACGTAGCCATCATAGCTGCCGAAGGCGACCGTGGCGGTCAGGAACGCGACCGTGGCGAAGACCATCTCCAGGAACATTGCGCCGCCGCCCACAAAGAGGGCGTCAGTCTCTTTCTCCAACTGCCGCGCCGTGCCCGACGAGCTGACCAGGCTGTGCCAGCCGGAGATCGCGCCGCAGGCGATGGTTACGAACAGCATGGGCCAGAGCGGGCCGAGGCCGGCCACGTTGAAGGTGCGGTACGCCGGGAAGTCGCCCATGCTCGGCCGCCAGATCAGCAAGCCGACGATGCCGCCCAGGATGCCCAGGGAGACGATCCAGAACGACACGTAGTTGATCGGCTGCGCCCAACGCCAGATGGGCAACACCGCGCCGAAGTAGCAGATGATGACAACCAGCAAGCTGCCGACGAACTTGGCCTGCGTCACCTGCAGGAAGAGGACCGGGCTGGCCTTGCCGCCCGCCACCCCCAGGATGGCCGCGAACAGGTTCTGGGCGAAAGGCAGCGTCCCCACCCAGATCCCCACGAACGACAAGATGACGGTCACCACGGAGGTCAGAATGATGTCCTGCTTCCACTTGTAGGTCATCTGGCCGGCCAACAAACCGACCAGGATGACGATGATGGCGCCCAACGGGACCGCAGGATTCGTCAGCAAGTTGAAGCCGACCTGGACACCGAACGACCCCATGATAAGCCACAGATAGAAATAGATGAAGGTGATCAGGACCGTGCGGGAGCGCGGGGAGATCAAGCGATAGCTGAGAGCGCCGAAGGATTGCCCCTCTTCGCGCACGCCCATGATGATGCTGCTGTAATCTTGCACCCAGCCGATGAAGAAGGTGCCGAGCACAATCCAGAGTAGCGCCGGCAGCCAGCCCCACTGGACTGCAATGATCGGCCCAAGGATCGGGCCGAGCGCGGCGATGGACTTGAACTGGTATCCAAAGAGGACATTGCGGTTTGCCGGGGTGAAGTCCACGCCATCCATGTACATCTTGGCCGGGGTCGCCTTTCTGTCGTCAGGTTGTAGCACCGTACGATTGATGCTCCTGGCGTACAGCCAATACCCCGCCACAAGCGACAAGACACTGATGAGGAGAACTACGAGCGCGTTCACGGTGGTAAGCCCCTCCTGAGAGCTATGCCCGACTGCTGCGGGCCGTTTGAGATGGGTTCAACAACGAACCGAGGGATCTGGAACAGTCAATCCTTGAATGCCCGCACCTCCTTTCGATCCATCCACAGCGCCCCCCTGGGCTGGCAGGGTTTCGTAACTCGCATTACAATTCTAACACCAAAACGCGGCATAAGTCAAAGTGAGAATACCTGCGCGCCAACAGCCGACGCCGCTGCCGGCTGTCGCAAGCCAGGGACAGACTACCGCATGATGGTGTCAGGCGTTGATCGGGCTGCGCCATTTCTAGCTTGCTGAACGAGTCATGGGCACGCTGGACTGGAATACGCTATCCATGTCCGCGGTATCCAGGGCCGGCGCCTGCGCGTAGAGGAAGCAAGCGACGGCGCGATGCGGGTCGGTCTGATAAAGTTGCGGTGTTTCATCCAGACACTTCCGCTGCGCCGCGGGACAGCGGTCCACGAATTTACACGCCTGGGGGTTTGGCCGGCTCTTATTGAAGGCCGGCGCCGCCTCGGCCAGCCAGGGATGATCGGGATTCGGCACCGGGATCGAGCCGACCAGCAGCCGAGTGTACGGATGCTTGGGCGTTTTGACCACCAGATCCACGCTGCCCGCCTCGGCCACCGAGCCGCGATAGAGCACGATGATGTTGTCGGCGATCTGGTACGCGGTCGTCAAGTCATGCGTGATGTAGACGATCGAGATCCCGAAATCCTCTTTCAGTCTTTGCAGACTACCCAGCACGGTGGCGCGCAGCGAGGCGTCAATCATCGAAACCGGCTCGTCGGCCAGGATGATGCGCGGCTTGAGAATGAGCGCGCGGGCGATCATCACGCGCTGGCGTTGGCCGCCGCTGAGCTGGTGGGGATAGCGGCCCAGCGTTTCCTCCGGCCGCAGACCCACTGTTTGCAGCGCCTCCTCGATCAAGGCCCATTTTTCCTGGCGCGATGTGGCGAGCCGCATGTAGTCTATCGGGGTGGTGAGCACGTGATCCACCCGGTAGAACGGATTGTACACCTCGAAGGGGTCCTGGAAGATCACCTGCACATCGCGCAGAAAATGCAGGGACTCATCGGCGGCGAGTTGGCGCAGGTCTCGCCCATTGTAAAGGACGCTGCCCTGCGTGGGCTGCGTGACACCCAGCAGGAGCCGGGCGAGCGTGGTCTTGCCGCTGCCGCTCTCGCCGACGATGGCCGTAATCGAGGCGGCGTCGCTCCCGATTGCCATCGAGAAGTCATCGAGCGCGAGGGTTTTGCTCCGGTCGAACAGACCCCCGCCGAAGATCTTGGTGATGTGACGTGCTTCCAATAGTGCGGTCATGTGGAGCTTTCTCAAGACGCAAAATGGCAGGACACCCAGGTGTCGGCTTGCAACGCGCGCAATTGCGGGATTTCCTCTCGACACCGCTCCGCGGCGAAGGGGCAGCGGGTATGGAACACGCACCCTGGCGGCACGGCGATCAACGACGGCGGCAACCCGCCGATCCCCTTGAAATCCCCCTTGATCTCTGTGGAGGGCAGGCTGGAGATGAGCAGTTGGGTGTAGGGATGGCGCGGCCGGCTGAAGATCTCACGCACGGGCGAGACCTCCATCAGGCGGCCGGCGTACATCACGGCCAGCCGCTCGACGAATTGAGCCATCAGGCCCATGTCGTGGCCGACCAGGATCACCGACGCGCCGATCTCGGCCTGGATATCTTTGAGCGTCTCCATCACCTGGCGTTGTACGACGACATCGAGCGCGCTGGTCAGCTCATCGGCAATGATCACCTTGGGGCGCAGGCTGATGGCGATGGCGACCACCACGCGCTGCTTCATCCCGCCGCTCAACTCGTGCGGGAACATGTGCGCCACCTGGGGCGAAAGCCCCACCCGCGCCAGCAAACTCGCGACTCGCTCGTCCAACTCGCGCTTGCTGAGCTTGACCCCGTGATCCACAAAACCGTCGGCGATCTGATCCCGAACGCGTATCACCGGGTTCAACGAGTTCATCGAACCCTGGGCGACGAGGGCGATCTGGGCGAGGCGCAACTCTTTGACCTTGACCTCTGGCAGCGCCAGCAGATTGACATCATCCAGCCAAATGCTGCCTTTGACCACCCGCGCCGGCGGCTTGAGCAAGCGCATGATCGTCATCGCCATGCTCGACTTGCCCGAACCCGACTCGCCGGCCAGGCCGAAACGTTCCTGGGCGTGGAGTCTGAACGAGACATCTTCGACCGCATGCACGGCCCCGCGCGGGGTGTCGTAATAGACGGTCAGGTTTTCCAGGCGCAGCACATCCGGACGCGGTTCGCTGCCGGCGGCGCCGTGGCGTCGTGTGACATCTGACAATGGGTCGGCCATCACACCGTCCTCCTGAGCCGTGGATTGGCGACTTCATCGAGGCCCGCGGCGATAAGAAATAGGCTAATAAAGAGGATGCCGATGACGACGATCGGCGGCAGCCACCACCACCACCAGCCGTTGATGACCGCGGCGTTGTAGCTGATCCAGAAGAGTGTCATGCCGATGGTCGGCGCATCCATCGGCCCCAGCCCCAGCACCTCAAGCCCGATGGACGCCAGCACCGCCGAGGAGACGGCCCCCACGAGGGAGGCGGCCAGGTAGGGCAGCAAGTTGGGTAGAATCTCCCGCAGGATGATCATCCGCCCCGGCATCCCCGACAGCCGCGCCACCTGGATGTAACTCCGTTGGCGGAGCGTCAACACCTGGGCGCGGATCGTGCGTGCTGGATAGAGCCAGGCCAGCGACGCCACGACCAGCGCCATCTGATTGACCGACAGCCCGCCCGGCACCATCATTGCGATCACGATGAGCACCATCAGGCCGGGAATCGTCAAGCCGATGTCCACGATGCCGCGCAGCACGGCGTCAACCCAGCCGCCGTAGTAGGCGCTGACAAAGCCGATCAGCGCGCCCAGCCCCACCCCGATGAAGCCGGCGATCAGGCCGATGCGCAGCGTCAGCGGCGTCCCCGAAACCATCACGGCGAACAGTCGCAGGATCGGTCTTGGTCAATAACTCCCCTGTCGCAGGGTTGACGACTGGCTGCAACGAACTTCGCTGAACCGGATTGCCGGCAAACTCGTTTCACATGGACGCGCCGCGCTG
>CAZYHE010000124.1:0-9760 GCA_964647225.1 uncultured Anaerolineales bacterium | reverse complement strand
ACACGATGGAACAAGCATGATTGCTACGGCATTGGGACGAATCGAATCGCTGCTCTTCAGCCCCGACCCGCGGGTTGCACGGCCGGCGACGGTCGGACTGCTGGCCGCGGGTGGGCTGCTGGCGGCCCTGCTCGTCGCGGCGCTGGGGCCGATCTACGCGGTGGTCGGGGTTGTGGCGCTGATCGGCGGGCTGCTGATGCTGCGCGATCTGCGCTGGGGCATGGTGGCGCTCTTTGCGGTGATCGGCGTCCTGCCGTTTGCCGCGTTGCCGTTCAAACTCGGCTTCACCCCGACCTTCCTGGATCTCGCGCTCGTCGCGCTCTTTTTCGTGTGGATCATGCGCGTCGCCACCCGCCGGCAGGAGGACCTGGTTGGAACCGGTCTGGGCGCGGCGGTGCTAATCTTCGCGGCGCTGGCGGTGTTCGGCTTCGCCAACGGCATGCGCCACGGACAGCCGACCGTCACGACCATCCGTAACTTTGCGGAGCTTCTCCTCGGCATCCTGAGCTTCTTCCTGCTGGTGAACAACTTCCGCACGCAGCGCGACCTCGATCTGATCACCGGCCTGATCATCCTGGCCGGCGGGGCGGCCGCGACGATCGCGATCATCTTCTACGTGATCCCGGAAGCGGCCACTGTGCGCGTGCTCGATGCGCTGGCGCGGTTCAACTACCCCGGCGGCTACGGCGCGCTGCGCTACATCGAAGATAGCACGGACAACCCGATGCGCGCCATCGGCACGATGATTGACCCCAACGTCCTCGGCGGCTTCATGATCCTGGTTGCCGCGCTGACCGCGCCGCAGGTGGTCAGCGCCGCGCCGCTCTGGCCCCGCCGCTGGCTGGCGCTGATCCTGGGGCTGGACCTGCTGGCGCTCTATCTCACCTACAGCCGCGGCTCGCTCGTCGGGCTGGCCGCCGGGCTGCTGGTGATCGGCGTGCTCCGCTACCGCAAGCTGCTGCTGATCGCATTCATCGGCGCGGGCCTGCTCCTGCTCCTGCCCCCGGCGGAAGCCTACGTGGCGCACATGATCGAGGGGCTGCAGCTCCAGGATCAGGCCACGCTGATGCGCTTGGGCGAATACAAAGACGCCATCAGCCTGATCAGCCGCTACCCCTGGTTCGGGGTCGGTTTTTCCGGCTCGCCCGACGCCAATCTCTACGTCGGGGTGTCGAATCTGTATCTCCTGATGGCCGAGGAGATGGGTGTCATCGGCGTGGCCTGGTTTTTGGTGGTGATCGGCTTGTTCCTCAGCAAGCTGTTCACGGCCTGGCGCCGCATCACCAAGATCGCGCCGCCCCAACCGCGGCGCGAGGCGCTCTTCCTGGGGCTGGGTGCGGGAGTCGTCGGCGCGCTCGTGGGTGGGGTCTTCGACCACTACCTGTTCAACCTGGTCTATCCGCACATGACCACGTTATTCTGGCTGTATCTGGGGTTGGGCATGGCGGCAGCGGAGAAAACCGAAGCAGTTCATGCCGAACTGAAATTGTATCCCCGGCATGACTTGTGATATACTCCGGGCCGCAATCACTTATTTGACTCTTTGGGAGGAGGTCTCAACATGGAGCTTTCGACGGTTGACATGAAGCGTTGCACGCTGTTCCGCATCAGCGGTCGCGTGGATGGCAGCGTTGCGCCGGAGTTGGGCAGCCAATTGCGCTCAGCGACCGACCTGGGCAAGTATAAGATCGTCATCAATATGCAGGACGTGACCTATGCCAGCAGCGCGTGTCTGCGCGAGCTGATCGGCGCCTGGAAGACCTGTCGCCGCTGGAACCGCGGCGACCTGCGCCTGGCCGAGCTTAACTCGAACGTAGACAAGGTGCTCGACCTCACGGGGCTCAAGAGCCAATTCATGATCTTCGACACCGAAGCCGAGGCCGTCGGCAGCTTCTAACTCCCTGTTGGAGTCTGGTATGACCTCATTCCGACGGGAGTTACAACTGGTCGGCACGATGGCCGATCTCCCGCGCATCGGTGAGTTCATTGAAGGAGCCTGCGAACAGGCGGGCATCGCCCCGGCGGCGCGTTTCGATATCTTGATGGCCGTTGACGAAGCGTGCTCGAACGTCTTTGAGCACGCTTACTGCTGTCTCGCGGGTGAAGTACACCTCAGTTGCGAGACACGTGACGGAGACTTGGTGATCACCGTGCGCGATCATGGGCGGGCCTTCAACCCGGAGGGCGTGCCGGCGCCCGACATGGGGTTGCCCCTGGAGGAACGGCCGATCGGGGGGCTGGGCCTGCACCTGATGCGCCGGCTGATGGATGACGTGACCTTTTCGTTTTCTCCCGAACACGGCAATCTCCTGGTGATGGCGAAGCGCGGCGTGGCGATGGCGGACGCGCCCGCGCCGCGGCCATCCCGCGCCAGGAAACCGGCCGGACGCAAGAAATGAGCGCCAGATCGTCGAGGTTTGCGCTGACCGAAGCCTGAGGGACGAGACATGGACCAGGCAGATTCGCAAGCGTGCGTCCCGGCCGATGAGTTGGTGACCCTGGCTGAGATTGGCCGGGCGATCGTGGCGGCGCAGCTCGACGAGACTCAGCTTTGCGAACTCATTTACGAGCTGGCCGGGCACATCGTGCCCACCGAAAGCTTTCAACTCGGCCTCTTCGAGGGTGACAGCTACCAGATCAAGGTCTGGATCAAGGACGGTCAACGCCAGCCACCGGCGACCTTCGTCGTGCCCGCGGGACATGGCATCATCGGATGGCTGCGGGCTGCGCGCGAGCCGCTCCTGGTGCGCGACTTCGCGACCGAGCTTGACAGCCTGCCGGCACGCCCGACCTACATCAGCGAGCAGCCCCCGCGTTCGGCCATCTTCCTGCCCCTGGCCGTGGCCGATACGACCATCGGCGCCCTCTCGATCCAAAGCGCCCAGCCTTTCGCCTTCGACGAAGGCCATCTGCGCCTGCTGGCCGTGCTCGCCAACCAATCCGCCGCCGCGCTGAACAACGCGCGCCTCTATGCGCGCGGCCAGGAGCGCCTCAACGCCCTCCTGACGATCTCCGAAGTGGGCCGCAAGCTCACCAGCATCCTCGACCTCAACCACCTGCTGGCGCAGGTGGTCGAACTGATCTCGCTGCGCTTTGGTTATTACCATGTCCAACTCTTCCTGGTGGAACACGGCAGCGACCGCGCGCAGTTCAAGGCCAGCAGCGGCCAGGCGCTGAACGAAAAGTGGCAGCGCGAGGGGCGTTCACCGGGCATTGGCGTGGAGGGGATCATCGGCTGGGTGACGCAGCACGGCGAACCGCTGCTCGTGAACGACGTGTCGCAAGAGCCGCGCTACATCCCCGACGATCCGCGCCTGTTGCCCGATACCCGCGCCGAGTTGGCCGTGCCGTTGCGCATCGAGGGAGAGATCCTGGGGGTGCTGGATGTGCAGAGCGCCGAGGCCGGCGCGTTCGGCCCGAACGATCTCTTCATCCTCAACACGCTGGCGGATCAAGTCGCGGTGGCCGTCAAGTCGGCGCGGGCCTACGAAGCGCAGCGTGAGGAGGCCTGGGTCACGACGGTGATGCTCCAGGTGTCCGAGGCGACCAGCCATGCGGAGAGCGTGGACGCCGTGCTGGATGCCGCGGTACGCGTCACCGCGATGCTGGCCGGGGTGGCATCCTGCACCATCTGGCTGTGGGATGACGAGTTTCAGGCGTTCCAATACGCGGCTAATTACGGTTTGTGGCCGGATGACGGCCTGGAGGTTGCGCCGGAGGTCGCGCTGCGCTTCTTCACCGGCGATTGGCCTACGCTCGACCGATTGCGCGCGACGAAAGCGCCGACCGTGAGCATGGCCGAGGATCTGGATATGCCGGAGCTGCTGCGGCTGCTGTGTCCGGGCGGCGCGGTCGTGCTCCTGCCGATGCTCAACAAAGGCGCGGTCTTCGGCGTGCTGGGGGTCAGTTTTGGCCCTGAGAGCGGGGAAATGCTGAACGAGCGGCGGCTCGCCATGTTGAGCGGCATCGCGCATCAAGTGGCCGCCTCGGTGGACAACAGCCGGCTGGCGGCCGCCCGCGAGGAAGAGGCCTGGATCTCCACGATCCTGCTGCAGGTCGCCGAGGCGATCGGCCGGCTCCAGCCGGTGGATCTGACGTTGGAACAGGTGGCGCGGTTGGCGCCGGCCGTCACGGGGGTGGATCGCTGCGCCGTCTTGCTGCGCAACGCGGATGGCAGCTTTCAGGTCCGCAAGGTGCATGCGCTGCGAGAGGGGCTGGCCGAAGCCTATCAGGATTGGGTCATCCATCCCGGCGACCTGCCGCTGCTCGACGACGCCTGCCAGCTCGGCCAGCCGTTGGTGGTGGATGACGTATGCAACTCGCAACGCGTCCCCGAAGCATGGACGACGCGCTTCGGCAGTTGCACGATCCTGGTCGTGCCGCTGCTCGTCGCCGATGAAGTGATCGGCGCGCTGGTGGCCGACGATGTCGAGACCCCGCGCATGTTCAGCGAGCGCCGGGTGCGCATCCTGAGCGGCATCGCCAGCCAGGCCGCGATCGCCATCGAGAACGCGCGGCTGCAAGCCCAGGAAGCCGAGCGCGCCCGGCTGACCCGCGAGCTGGAACT
Organism: uncultured Anaerolineales bacterium; assembly: GCA_964647225.1. Classification (GTDB taxonomy): domain Bacteria; phylum Chloroflexota; class Anaerolineae; order CG2-30-64-16; family CG2-30-64-16; genus CAZYHE01. The sequence goes on along the minus strand of CAZYHE010000124.1, from coordinate 5,193 downwards.
GGCGCACGATATCCAGCAAAGCCTGTTGCCGCAGGCGGCGCCGGTGTGCCCCGGCTATCAGATCGCCTATCGCTGGAATGCCGCCCAGGAGGTCGGGGGCGACCTCTGCGACTTTATGACGCTGCCGCAGGGCCATCTGGGCCTGTTGATCGCTGATGTGTCGGGCAAGGGCATCCCGGCCGCGCTCTACATGATGTTTGCGCGCACGCTCCTGCGCGCGGTCGCGTTCAGCGGCCGCGACCCGGCGGCCATGTTGATGCGGACGAATGCGCTGATGGTGGCCGACAGCACATCCGACTACTTCGTCACCGCCTACTACGGCGTGCTCGATCCAGCCCAGCACCGGCTGACCTATGCCAGCGCCGGCCACAACCTGGCCTACTTTGCGGCGGCCAACGGGGCCGCGGCGCGGGCCATGATCACAAAGGGCATCCCGCTGGGCATCCTGCCTGAGATCGAGATCGAGCAGCAGAGCCTCCGCCTGGCGCCCGGCGATATCGTGCTTTTCTACACGGATGGCGTGAGCGACGCGCTGAACGCGGCGGATGAGGAGTTCGGGAGCGCGCGGCTGGTGGAAGTGCTGGCCGCGCACCGGGCCGAATCCGCCGAGGCCATCGCCGACGCCATCGTGGACACGGTGCAGGCGTTTGCCGGCGGCGTAGCCCAATACGACGATTTCACGATGATCGTCCTGAAGCGCGCCGAAACCTGAGCGCCGGCGCACGTCAACATCCAGGATCAGTGGATCACGATTCTGGCTCACGCAAAGACGCCAAGAGCGCAAAGAACCCTTGTTTGATCTTGGCGGCTTTGCGCCTTTGCGTGAGATTTGTGATCTACTGAGGATGTCGTCATCATGGCGACCGATCAGGCGTCTACGACGGTGGTGAATCGGAAGTAAAACATGCAGCGGCAAATGTAAAGCGTAGCCGATGCGAGGAGCTTGCATGTCATACACGCGTCCCGCTTGGGAAGATTACTTTATGGATATTACGTTTCAGGTCGCAAAGCGCAGCACGTGCGATCGGGCGCGCGTGGGCGCGGTGATCGTCAAGGACAAGCGCATCCTGACGACCGGTTACAACGGCTCGCCGGCCGGCCTGGCGCATTGCGACGAAGTCGGCCACCTGATGGTGGGCGGGCACTGTGTGCGCACCCTGCACGCCGAGCAGAACGCCATCATCCAGGCCGCGCTGCATGGCGTCAGCGTGGCCGGCGGCACGATCTACGTCACGCATCAGCCGTGCCTCACCTGCGCCAAGATGATCATCAACGCCGGCCTGCGCCGGGTGGTCTACGCGGGGGTCTACCCGGACGAGAACGCGGTCGCGTTTCTCCGGGAGGCGGGCGTGGCGTTGGTCGCCTACCCGCCGGAACCTGACGCGGCGCCGGTGGATGAAGCGCCGCTGGAGACGAACGGAAACGGATAGCGTGGTAGTAACGACTTTAGTCGGCTTGGTGGGGACGGGCGAGGCGTTCCGTTACTGATGCCCGCACGACCATGAATGGCTCGTGCTACCAAGCAGCGCCCGGTTAACCGGGCTGGACAGCGCGTCGGCACGAATCTAGCCCCGTTCACGGGGCGCGGCCTGGTAGCCCGGTCGATTTATCGCCGGGCGGGCGCATGTGACGCACGGCGCGCGGGAGAAGCCGATTACCGGATTATTTCCTTAACCTTCATAAATCGCAACGACGAACAGGCGAACCAGCTATGTCTGAACCAACTGAACTGGAACGAATCGAGGCCGCGCTGGCCGGGCCGGATGTTGCAGCCTTGAGCGCCATCCTGGCCGAGAGCGGCCGCGCGGCATCCGTCCGCGTGGCGCTGCGGCAGGCAAAGCGCCGCTTCGCCCAGCAGCCCGCGGCGCTGTTTGCGCTCGGCTGCGCGCTGGCGGAGCGCGATGAGCAACTGGCGAAGGGACTGGCCGCGGCGCTGCTCGGCGAGCTTTACGCCGGCCACGAGGAGACCGTGCGCGCGGTGCTGCTGCGCCTGGCCGATGACGACGATTGGGTGGTGCGCGAGTATACGGCCAGCGGCCTGGGCAGCGTGCTGGACGCCCATTTCGACGCGGCCTATCCCTGGTTCGTCGCGTGGACGCGCCACCCGTCGGAGAACATCCGGCGGGCGGCGGCGCTGGCGACCATGCCCGCGGGCCGCAGCGGTGACGCCGACCGCGCGGCCCGCTGCCTCGACCTGCTGGAGCCGCTGCTGGCCGACCGCAGCGTCTACGTGCGCAAGAACCTGGGGCCGTTCGCCCTCGGCGCGGCGCTGCTGGTGCGCCATCCCGACGCCACCTTCGCCGCGTTGGCGCGCTGGCGCGACCGCTATGATGACGAACAGACGCGCTGGAATCTGGCGATGGCGTGCGCCGCTTCGGGCGGAAGTCGCTGGCCCGAACGCGCGCTCGCCTTCCTGCACACCCTCGCCGATGATCCGCGGCCCTACGTCTGGCGGGCCGTGGCGAGCGCGCTGCTCAACCTGGGCCGCAAGCAGCCCGACGTGGCCCTGCCCGAAATCCGGCGCTGGCTGGCCGATCCCGCACGGCGGCACGTGGCCGAACGGGCGTTGGAGACGATATGAGTCAACACTGCAAGAGACACTTTTCACGCCGTCACCCTGAGCGGATCTAGGAAATACAGTGTGCCGCGGCAAACCCTCAGCGAAGGGTCTTGGCGTCTATGGCGGAGATTCTTCGCTAGAGGCTCGCCGCAACGAGAGTTCAGGGATAAACCCGCTCAGAATGACCCGACTCTTGATAGTGACTTTTGTGATATTGCGACGTGGCTGACTCCTGACGCCTGATCCCTGACCCCTGACAAGGAACCACCCATGACCAACGACGCAACCATCCTGCGCATGCCGCCCGGCTTCCTGTGGGGCGCGGCGACCGCGGCGCACCAGAACGAAGGACACAATCGCAACAACCAGTGGGCGGCCTGGGAGCAGCAGCCAGGGCGCATCTTCGAGGGCCAACGCAGCGGCCGGGCCAACGACTGGTGGTCGCCGGAGAGCGCGGCCGAAGACTTCGACCGGGCCGCCGAGTTGGGTCTGAACAGCATCCGGCTCTCGGTGGAATGGAGCCGCATCGAGCCGGAACAGGGGTTGTTCGACCAGACCGCGCTGCGCAAATATGCCGAGATTATCCGCCTGCTGCGCGCCCGCGGGCTGGAGCCGATGGTCACGCTCCACCACTTCACCGATCCGCTCTGGCTGATGGAGTTGGGGGGCTGGGAGAACCCGCTGGCCGAGGACTTCTTCAGCCGCTTCACCGAGCGCGTGGTGGAGGCGCTCGGCGACCAGGTACACCTCTGGTGTACGATCAACGAGCCGATCGTCTACGCGGTGAGCGGTTACTTCGAGGGCCTCTTCCCGCCGGGCGTGAAGAGCCTGCGACGGACTATCAACGTGCTGCGGCGTCTGCTCCTGGCGCACGGCCGCGCCTATCGGACGATCCACCGGCTGCAAAATGGGGCGTGCGCCGGGCTGGCCCATCACATGCGGCTGCACCTGCCGGCGAACCCGGCCAGCGCGGCCGATCGCTGGGCCGCGGCCACCATGAATCAGGTCGCCAACACCGCGACCCTGGCTGCAATCACCGAGGGCAAGCTCACACCGCTGATCGGCCTGGGCCAGCAGGTCTCCTACCTGATTGACTCCAGCGACTTCATCGGGCTGAACTATTACACCACCATCCTGACCTCGTTTGCGCCCGGCCGGCCCACCTCGTTTCTGGCGCACACCTTCTTCGATCCGCACGCGGAGTACAGCGATTTCAACCCGAACGGCGAACCTTATGGCATCATTGACCCGGCGGGCCTGTATCAATCGCTGAAAATCCTCGCGGCCTACGGCAAGCCGATCTACATCACCGAGAACGGCGTGCCCGACGCCGACGACCATCTGCGCGGCCGGTTCATCGCCACCCATCTGGCCGAGACGTGGCGGGCGATCCAGGAAGGCGCGGACGTGCGCGGCTATTACCATTGGACGTTGGTGGATAACTTCGAGTGGGTGGCGGCGTGGGCGCTGCGGTTCGGCCTCTACAGCCTGGACCCGGAGACCGGCGCGCGGGCGGCCCGGCCCAGCGCCGCGATCTATGCGCAGATCGCCCAGGCGAACGGCATCCCGCGCCGCCTGCTGGCGGCCATCGCGCCGGAGTATGTTTTGGGAGGCTGAAGCATCCTGAGCGAAGCACGGCAGCCCTTTCGCCGTGCGCAGTCGAAGGATACCTTCGCTTTCCGCGGCACTCGAGATTGCCGAGTGACCGGCGCCCATTTTGGCCTCTTTCGGGCCTTATGGTATACTTCGGTCGTTCGTTCTTTCGGGCGCGTAGCTCAATTGGCAGAGCAGCGGCCTTTTAAGCCGCGGGTTTAGGGTTCGATTCCCTACGCGCTCATTTTTCTTTTAACCCCCCCTTGTGATTCGTTTTGCCCCGCGCGAGATGTGCGAGAATCAGAACGCCCAGACCTTCGAAGATGTGGTATACTTCGGGCAGCGAGGTGGACCATGACCGACATCACAACCGAGCAATCCATCCAAATAATGGTCGAACGCCTGGTGGAACGTTTCGATCCCGACCAGATCATCCTGTTCGGCTCGCAGGCACGCGGTACGGCGGGTCCGGGCAGCGATGTGGACCTGTTGGTCATCATGCCGGTGAGCGGATCAAAACGGGAGAAGCGTGTGGAAATGCGGGTCGCGCTTCACGATATCGCGATGCCCAAAGACATCCTGCTGGCTACGCCGGAGGATGTTTTACGATACAAGGATGTGGTGGGTACCATCATCCGGCCCGCGCTGCATGAGGGGAAAGTGCTCTATGCTCGAAATTGATCCACAGGGCAACATGCAAGCAACGCTGACCATTCGCCAGGAAGCTGTGCCGATCGTCAAATCGAGCCTGGAGACGCGGCGCAGGGCGCTGGAGTTCAGCCTGCGCCAGTATCGCACGCGGCTGTCGGGCTTCGAGCAGCAGCACAAGATGGTCTCCGCGCAATTCGCCAGCAGATTCAATGCTGGCGAGTTAGGCGATGATGCGGCTTGGTTCGAGTGGGAGTTCGTGCTCGATGCGGCGCGCGAGACCGAGCGACAATTGGAGTTAGTAAAAAGCATCCGGCTATGAACGCGAATACCTATCTTCAGTGGATCACGATTCTGGCTCACGCAAAGACGCCAAGAGCGCAAAGAACCCT
>CAZYHE010000123.1:2410-9790 GCA_964647225.1 uncultured Anaerolineales bacterium | reverse complement strand
GCCTGGAGTGGATCCCGTTTTTTGCGCTGTATCTGCTGCGGGCGGCAGGGGGCAGAGGGCGCGACATCCTCCTGGCCGCCTTCTTCCTGATCCTGGTGGCGCTGTGCGATTGGTACTTCGTGCTATATTGCCTGATTTTCAGCGCGGTTGTTGGCGCGTGGATCGTCCTCACGGCGCGACCGGCGCGGCGCGCGTTGGCCGGCCTGCTGGCCATCGCCGCGGTCTGGCTGATCTGGGGCGCCGCGCTCAGCCCGCTGCTGTGGCCGATGGTGCGCGAGGCGAGCCAGTTCCGCTTCATGGTGCCCGACCCGACCCATAGCCGCGTGCTCTCCGCCGACCTGCTGGCGTTCATCACCCCGCACGGCTTCCATCCGCTGTGGGGCGCGTGGGCGCGGGAGCAGAGTCAGGTCTTCACGGCGAGCATCTCGGAATTCACCGTGTTCGCGGGCTACACCGTGCTGGCGCTCGCCGCGCTGGGGACGCTTGTGCGACCGGGTCTCGAGGCCTTAGCCGGTTGGGTGGGCAATGGCAGAGACCGGCTAAAGCCTCGAGATCAGAAGTATGGATCTACACAGCAGAGCGCGGGACTTTCTCCCCATCCGCGTGCATCCGCGTTCACCCGCGGCCAGTTAACGGGGCAGACAGGCTTCTGGCTGCTCGCCCTGTTGGTCTTCTTCATCCTCTCCCTCGGCCCGGTGCTGCACATCGGCGGGCGCACCGCGCTGCTGCCCGGCGGCGGGGAGATCCCCCTGCCCTACGGCTGGCTGGCGCGCACTATCCCGTTCATGGAGATCACCCGCTCGGTCTCCCGTTATGATATCATGGTGATGCTCGTGCTGGCGGTGCTGGCGGGCCGGGGGCTGGATTGGTTGTGGCGGCGAAGAGACGAGGAGACGGGGAAACAAGGAGACAAGGAGACAAGGAAACAAGGGGGTAGGGAGACGCGGTGGCGGCGCGGGGTGGCGCTGGCCGCGTGCGCCGCCATCCTCTTCGAGTTTCTGCCCGCACCCTATCCGATGAGCCTGCCCGATACCCCGGCCTGGTATGCGACCCTGGCCGCCGATGGCCGCGGCGGCGCGGTGCTCAACCTGCCGATGAACTGGGATCGCCCCGGCTACCTGCTGTACCAGACCGTGCATGGCAAGCCGCTGACCGCCGCCTACATCAGCCGCGAAGACCCGCGGACGCTGGTCGAGCGCGCGCCGGTGCTCCAGCATTTCCGCCATCTCGGCCCCGACATCATCACCTTCGACCTGGCCGGCCAGGGTCAGCAGGCGCTCGCTGAATTGGGGGTGCGCTGGGTGGCGCTCGACCGCTACAAGATGCCGGGCGGCAAGGAGCGCAACGTGACCGAAGCGGCCGCGGGCCAGATTTTCGGGAGCCAGCCGCCCGTCTATCGCGATGACCGGCTGATGGTCTACGAGGTGACGCCGCCGGCGCAGCGCGCGGCGTATCTGATCCTGGGAGCCGGCTGGGGGCCGCTCGCCGCCGAAGCTCGCACCCGCACCTTCACCGGCCGCGCGGAGGTGATCGTGCAAGCCCCGGCCGCCGGCGCGGCCACGCTGCGCGTCACGCTGGCGGCCGGCAGCCCGCTGCTCGACGCGCCACGCGCGGGCGACGCCTTCGCGCTGCCGGCGACGCTTCAGCCCGGCAGCAACACGGTGATCCTGCGCAGCCAGCCGGCCGGACAGCGCGTGGTGGTGCAGGAATTGGCGTTGGCGCCGTGACACGGGCGGGGGAGACGAGCGCGAAACCCCGCCCCGACGGGAAGCATCGGGAGCAATGTCGCCGCTTCGACCAAAGGAGGTCGTTATGTCAAAAAGCCACATGCCCGCTTCGAAGACGATCGTGCCGCCCGCCGAGGTCCTGGCGACGATCGGCCGGCACATGCTGGCCGACGGGGAGCACCTCGTCGTAGACCTCAAACGGTCGCACGGGCCGTATCTGCGCGATGAAGCGACCGGCCGCGAGTATCTCGACTTCTACTCTTACTTCGCCAGCCAGCCGGTGGGGCACAACCACCCCAAACTGCGCACGCCCGCTTTCTGCAAACGCATCGGCGAGGTGGCGCTCTACAAACCGGCCAACGCGGACGTCTACACGACCTACATGGCCGAATTCGTCGCGACCTTTGCACGGGTCGCCAAACCGGCCGACATGCCCTACCTGTTCTTCATTGATGGCGGCGCGCTGGCGGTCGAAAACGCGCTGAAAACGGCCTTCGATTGGAAGGTGCGCAAAAACCTGGCCGCCGGCCGCGGCGAGCGGGGCAGCCAGATCATCCACTTCCAGGAGGCGTTTCACGGCCGGAGCGGCTACACCCTTTCGCTCACCAATACCGCTGACCCGCGCAAGCACCTCTACTTTCCGAAGTTCGCCTGGCCGCGGATCATCAACCCCAAGCTGCGCTTCCCGATCACCGAGGCGACGCTGGCCGAGACGGTCGCGCTCGAACGCCAGGCGATTGCGCAGATCAAAGAAGCGGTGCGCGCTACCCCGCACGACATCGCGGGCCTGATCATCGAGCCGATCCAGGGGGAGGGCGGCGACAACCACTTTCGCCCGGAGTTCTTCCGGGAGCTGCGCCAGTTGGCCGACGAAGCCGAGTTCCTGTTCATGGTGGATGAGGTGCAAACCGGGATCGGAACCACGGGCAAGATGTGGGGGATTGAGCACATGGGGGTGCAACCGGACGTCATCGCGTTCGGCAAGAAGGCGCAAATCTGCGGCATCATCGCCGGCCCGCGGCTCGACGAAGTCCCCGACAATGTTTTTCACGTCTCCAGTCGCATCAATTCGACCTGGGGCGGCAACCTGGTGGACATGGTGCGCGGCCAGCGCTTCTTGGAGATCATCGAGGAGGATGGCCTGGTGGAGAACGCGGCCGCGATGGGACGCCTGCTGCTGGAGGGGCTGGCGCAAATCGCCGGCCAGTCCGACCTGATCGCCAACGTGCGCGGCCGCGGGATGTTCGTCGCCTTCGATCTGCCCAGCCCGCGCACGCGCGATCTGTTCCGTGGCCTGCTCTGGGAGAACGGGCTGATCGCGCTCAAGTCGGGGCAGCAGTCGGTGCGCTTCCGCCCCATGCTCGACCTCAGCCCGGCGGCCGTCGAGGAGGCGCTGGGGATCGTGGCGGATACGCTGTACGACGCGCGGAGTGATGGGGGGCAGTTGTGACAGGGTGACAGGGTGACACGGTGGCACGGTGACATTTGAAGATCACCTTGTCACCCGTTCACCCGTTCACCCCGTCACCTTGTCACCCGTTCACCCGTTGCGTCGCGCTTTCATCTCCGAGCGGTAGGCGTCGTAGAGGGTCAGCAGGTTGGCGTTGTGTAGTTTCTGCACCAGGCCGCCGAGGGGGATGCGCGAGAGGCCGCATTCCTCGATCGTGATGTCGAGGATGCCGGTGCGCGGGATGCCGCGCGCGATCCGCTCGCGCACCAGGCGATCCACGTTTTTCAGGTAGGCGATGTTGGCATCGAGCGTTTCTTCGATCTCGCCGCGCAACAGCACTTCGCCGTGGCCCTGCACCAGGTTCTCCAGGCTCTTCTGCTTGATCGCCGTGAGCGAGCCGATCATGTCGTCCAGGTCGCCGCCGACGACGTAAGGCACGGGCATCACGGTGTCGCTGGCGACCATCAGCCGGTCTTCGACCGCATGCACCGTGATCACGTCCCGGCTATGCCCCGGCGAGTAATTCAGTTCGATGGTCTTCCCGCCGATCCGCAGGGTCATGGCGTCGTTGAAGAGCAGCTCCGGGTAGCGGATCTTGACATCGGCCAACTGGGGCGTTTGCTGCTTGGCGGCGGCCAGGGCCTCTTCCGCGTGACGTTCCATGAAACGGCGGCACTGATAATGCGCGATCACCTCGGCTTCGGGAAACATGTAGGTGCCGTAGATGTGATCAGCGTGCGAGTGCGTGTTGACCACATAGATGGGCTTGATCCGGCGCTGATTAAGAAACTCGCGAATATGGCGCGTTTCCTGGGGGAACGGCAACGTATCCACGACGATCGCCCCTTCGCTCGTGAAGATGACGGTCGCGGTCACCTCGGCATAGGCGCCGCTCGTGAAGACATAGATTCCCTCTGAGATTCGATCACGCTTTAACGGCACAGCCGCCTCCTCAACAGGGTCGCGCTGCGCACCCTGCATATCCAATATTACAACAGAAGAATAGCACACGCTTGGATACCCTGTCAAGGGCATCAAAAAACTCGATTCCAATGTAATGCTGTAGGTGAACTACGCCCCCTGAGCTTATTGACACCCTCGCGGAGTACAGGTAAACTTCCCTGGTAAAAACATTCGCAAAGGAGCCTCTCGCACATGAAATTCAACCACCGCGACGACATCATCCAACTGACCCCGCTGTGGATCGGCGACCGTTTCGACGATGGCCGCCCCCGCGTCTCTGATGACGTTCTCCGCCGGATGCAGTACGTCACCACCGAGGAGGCGTGGGGCGTCTGCTGGAACAAAGGCTACCAGTTCCAGTTCGAGGGCAATTGGACCAATCTGCACCCAGCGCGCACCCTGGTGGGCCGGGCCGTGACCGGCGTCTTCGTGCCGTACCGTCCCGACCTGCACGACGCGCTGACCAAACAAGGGATCGCGCAGGAAGGCCGCATCGGCGCGATGAACTCGTGGGTGATCCAAACTCTGGTCAAGGATGACGCCATCGTCATTGACCTCTTCGGCAAGGTCTACAAAGGCACCTATTCGGGCGGCAACCTCTCCACCGCCATCGCCACGCGCACCGGCCGCGGTCAGGTGATCTACGGCGGCATCCGCGACGCGCAGCAGATCCTGGAAATCCCGAACCTGCTCACTTTCTGTAAAGGAATAGACCCCACCGGCATCGGCGATGTCACCCTGACCGGGCTGAACGTGCCGTGTCGCATCGGCGCGGCGACCTGCCTGCCCGGCGATGTGGTGCTCGGCACCTATTCGGGCGTGCTGTTCATCCCGCCCCACCTGGCGCAGGAAGTCGTCGAGCATTCCGAAGAGATGCGGCTGCGAGAAGCGTTCGGCTTCCAACGTCTGCGCGAAGGGGTCTACACCTCCAGCCAGATGGATACCAAATGGACGCCGGAGATCGAGGCGGATTTCGGTGTCTGGCACGGCCAACGCACGCCCGAAGAAGTCGAGCGCATCCTGTGGGCGACGTCGGGGGCGGCGAGCTGATCGAACCGCCAAGACGCGAAGTTCGCGAAGATAAGAGGATCAACATGGACTGGACCTTTGAACGCGTCGCCGGCCCCTTCACCCTGGCCGAAGGCCCCGTCTGGGACGGCGCGGGGCTACTCTTCACCGACATCAACGCCAGCCGCATCTTGCGCTATGACCCGACCACGGGCCAATGCGGCGTCTATCGCACCGGCACGCACGAGACCAACGGGCTGTTTCTCGATCATGCCGGCTACCTGTACGCGTGCGAGGGCGGCGGGCGGCGGATCACGCGCTATGGCCCGGCCGGCTCGGTCACGGTGCTGGCCGACCAGTTCGCGGGGAAACGACTGAACAGTCCGAACGACATCGCGGTGGATTCCCGCGGCCGGGTCTGGTTCACCGATCCGCGCTATGGGGACAAGACGGACGATCTGGAACTGGGCCACGACTCGGTGTACCGCCTCGACCCCGCGCCGGATGGGCAATGGGCGATCCGGCGGATGACCTTCGACACCACCAAGCCGAACGGCCTGATCCTTTCGCGGGACGAGAAGACCCTCTACGTCGCCCAAAGCCACTACGGCGCGGGCAACCAGCGCGAGCTGCGCGCCTACCCGATCCGCGACGACGACACCCTCGGCCCCTACGAAGTGCTGCACAACTTCTACCCGCACCGCGGCATTGACGGCATGACGCTCGACGCCGACGGCAACATCGTCGCCACGGCCGGTTGGCGGCAGAGCGGCCCCGGCCCGATGATCTACGTCTTCGCGCCGAACGGTCGCGTGCTGGCGACCCATCCCGTGCCCGAAGATCGGCCCACGAATTGCGCGTTTGGCGACGCGGACATGCAAACGCTGTACGTGACCACCATCGAGGGGTGGCTCCTGCGCGCCCGCACCGACCGCCGCGGGGTCATCACCGGCAAGATGCGATAGATCGGAATGCCGACCACAGGCGCTATCATCATCCCACGGATAGAAGGGAACGCTGATGGATTCCGGTGTCAGGCAGCATCCGTGTTCCCTTCTGTCAGTGAGATATCCGTTGTGTTTCCACCACCAAGAGGTTAATACCCATGAACAAAGACATCGCGCCCCTGTTTGCGCCCCTGCAAGTTAAGCACAGAACCCTGCGCAACCGCATCGTCTGTCCACCGATGGTCGTCAACCGCGGCCTGACCACGCCGGAAGCCTGCGCCTGGTATGGCGACCGGGCCGCGGGCGGCGTCAGCCTGGTCATCGTCGAGGCGACCAACTCATTGCTCTTCGGGGAAGAGTTGACCGGCGAAAACCTGCGGCCGCTGGTGGATGCCATCCACGCGGGCGGCGCGCTGGCCGCGATCCAGCTCTTCCCGTTCCGTCGCGGCCAGACGACGGCCCCCGCCGATCTCTCCCCCGAAGATATCCAGCGGCTGCTGGCGCAGTATCGCCTGGCGACGGAAATCTGCGCGGCGGCCGGATTCGACGGCATCGAGCCGCACGGCGCGCACGGTTTCCTGCTCAACCAGTTCTTTTCGCCGGTGCGCAACCAGCGGACGGACGAGTACGGCGGATCGCTGACCAACCGGATGCGGCTGGCGTGCCAGATCGTCGAAACGATCCGGCCGATCGCCGACCGGGCGGGGATGCTCGTCCTCTATCGCCACACGCCGCTGCGCGACGATTTCGGCTACGGCATCCCCGACAGCCTGCTCCTGGCCGAGGCGCTGGTCAAGGCGGGGGTGGATATCCTTGATCTCTCCCCGTCGAGCGGCATCGCGCCCGGTGATCGGGCCGCGCCGTTTATGCAGCTCGGCGTCCCTGTGATCGCCGTCAACGAGTTGAACCTGCTGCCACGCGCGCTTGAAGTGCTGAATCACGGCCGGGCGCATCTGGTGGCCGTCGGCCGCGGCCTGATCGCCGACCCGCAATGGCCGATCAAGGTGCGCGACGGCCGCGAGGACGAGATCGTCCAGTGCGTCTGCTGCGACGAGTGTTTCGCTGACCTGCGCCGCGGGGTCGCGGTGGGCTGTGCGGAGTGGCGCGCCGGTGCGTAGGGGCAGGTTTTTCGTCGTCAACGAGGGATCGCCGGTGATTCAACATCCGTGGGGGAGCGGCGGGGCGCCGTCAAATGGCGGAAACCTGCCCCTACTTGGCCCCCGCGATCAATTCACGACAAGGAGCGATGAATGGAATATCGCAGATTAGGCCAAAGCGGCCTGAA
>CAZYHE010000123.1:0-2400 GCA_964647225.1 uncultured Anaerolineales bacterium | reverse complement strand
TGCGTCTGCTGCGACGAGTGTTTCGCCGACTTGCGCCGCGGGGTCGCGGTGGGCTGCGCGGAGTGGTCTGGCAAATAAAGCGTAGTGCAAGTTGGCAACTTGCACTACATCATGTAGAGGAGTAAAGAATGGAATATCGCAGATTAGGCCAAAACGGCCTGAAGGTATCCGAGCTGTGTCTCGGCACGATGACCTTCGGGCACGGGACGGACGAGGCGACGGCCAAACAGATGGTTGACATGGCCTTCGAGGCGGGCATCAACTTCTTCGACACGGCCAACACCTACGGCGCGGGCCAGTCGGAGATCATCACGGGCAAGGCGCTGGGGAGCCGGCGTCGCGAGGTCGTGCTGGCGACGAAATTTTTCAACCCGACCGGGCCGGGGCCGAACGATTCCGGGCTGTCGCGCGTCCACATCATGAACTCGGTCGAGGACAGCCTGCGGCGGTTGCAGACCGACTGGATTGACATCTACTACATGCACCATGTGGACACCCAGACCCCGCTCGATGAGACGTTACGCGCGTTGGATGACTTGGTGCGGGCGGGCAAGGTGCGCTATATCGCGTGCAGCAACTACGAGGCATGGCGCACGATGGAGGCGCTCTGGATCAGCGAGACGCGGGGCTGGTCGCGCTTCATCTGCTATCAGCCGCAATATAGCTTGATCGTGCGCGACATCGAGTTGGAGCTGATCCCGCTCTTCCAATACAAAGGGCTGGGCGTGGTCGTCTGGGGGCCGCTGGCCGGCGGCTTCCTCTCCGGGAAGTATCAGCCGGGCCAACGCACCCTCGCCGGAACCCGCTCCGAGGAGCAATGGGTCTTCCCAGAACAGTTCCTCGACGACGTCGCCGACGAGATCCTGGCGGCGCTGCTCGATGTGGCCGACGATGGGGAGCGCAGCCCGTCACAGGTCGCGATCCGGTGGGTGTTGGATCAGCCGGCGGTCACATCGGTCATCGTGGGCGCGCGCACCGTCGAGCAGTTGAGCGATAACCTGGGGGCGGCTGGCTGGCGTCTGCCCGACGCGGCCCGCGCCCGGCTGAACGAGGTCTCGCAGATGCCGCCACGCTATCCCCAGACGGTCGCGCACAAGGTCGACGAGCGCCGCGCCGCCGCGCTGGGCCGCCAGCCGCGCCTCCCCACCGGGCCGGAGGCCGCGGCGGGGTGATGGATAAGGCCCGCGGGATGCCGCTCCTGGTGCTCGCCATCACCGCGGCCGGCGGGGTGCTGCGCGTCTGGGCGATCGGCCAGAAGGGGCTGTGGCTTGACGAGACGTTCAGCGTGTGGCTGGCGGCGCAGCCCCTCGGCCCCATGCTGGCCTGGATCGCGCAGATTGACCAGCACCCGCCTCTCTATTACATCCTGCTGCACTTCTGGATCACCCTGACCGGCGACAGCCCGACCGCCGTGCGGCTCCTCTCCGCGCTGCTCGGCACGCTGACCATCCCGGCCATCTTCTTCCTGGGCCGCCGGCTGGCCGACGCCCGGATCGGCCTGCTCGCCGCGCTGATTCTGGCACTCTCGCCGTTCCACGTGCGCTTCGCCCAGGAAGCGCGCATGTACGCCCTGCTGATGTTCAACGCGGCGGTGGCGCTGCTGGCGGTGGCGTATCTGCTGAGGGGATCATCCGCCGGGCGGTTGAAACCGCCGCAAAGTCTGCCTGCGCAGACTCCGACAGCCGACGCAGGTCGGCTTGGCGATCGTTGCTGCGACCTCGGTCGCCGGATGTGGCCCGCCTGGCTCGCCTACATCGTCTTCACCGCGGCCACGATGCTCACCCACCACACGGCGATCCTGTTCCCGGTCGCGGTCAATGTGTTTGTGTTGGGATTCGTTTTATGGGGTCAGGAGGCAGGAGCCAAGAGTCAGGGGTCAGGACGCAGGAGTCAGGAGTCAGGGGTCAGGGGTCAGGCGGCACCCACTACGCACTACGCACTCCACATTCCTCCGCCCCTGGCTCCGCGCCCAACTCGGCGTTTTCCTGCTCTGGAGTCCGTGGCTGGCCGCGTTCATCGCGCAGGCGGCCGGGGTGGATCGGGAGTTCTGGATCCCCAGACCCACGTTCGGCACGGTGATCGAAACGCTCAAGACCTTCCTGAGCGCGCTCCTGCCGCAACTTGGCAGTTGGGCCGATCTGATCTGGGCCGGCTACGGCGGCCTGATCCTACTGGGGATCGTGCGACTGCGCACCCGTCCGGCGGTGCTCGCCCTGCTCGTGGCGCTCTTCTGCACGCCGATTGCCGGCGAGTGGCTTGTCAGCCTGCGCCGGCCGATCTTTGACGACCGGACCCTCATCTGGGCGACGATCCCGCTCTACCTGGCGCTGGCCGCGGGGATCGCAGGGCTGCGCCGCCGGCCGGCCATCCTCGCCGCGGTCGGCCTGGTGGCAGCCGTCA
>CAZYHE010000122.1:0-9825 GCA_964647225.1 uncultured Anaerolineales bacterium | reverse complement strand
AACCAGGTCAACGGGGTGCGTCCGCTGGAGTTCGGCGATGGCGTCCAACCGCTTGAGCTCGTCCGGGAGGTTCAAGCCGTAGCCGGTCTTGGCCTCGGCGGTCGTCGTGCCGTGCGCCAGCATCCGATCGAGCCGGCCTGCCGTCTCCGCGACCAGGGTCGCCAGCGGCGCGGCGCGCGTGTTGGCGACGGTGCGGGCGATGCCGCCGCCGGCCGCCATGATCTGCATGTAGGTCGCGCCGCCGATGCGCATCTCGAACTCGGCCGCGCGGTGGCCCGCCCAGGGGAGGTGCGTGTGCGGATCCACGAAGCCGGGCACGACCGCGCGGCCGCCTGCGTCGAAGGTGGCCGCCGGTTCGGTGGTCGCGACCAACTCGTCGCGCTTGCCGACCGCGACGATCCGCCCGTCCGCAATCGCGACCGCGGCGTCCGTGACGATGCCCAACTCGCGCATCGCGGCCCCGCGCCGGGGGCCGGTCGGGCCGGCGAGGGTCACGAGTTGGCCGATGTTGTGGATGAGAAGGTCTGCTTGCATCACTTGCCGCTCCTTGCGTCATCGAAGCCTGCGTCTGATACCATGAAAAACCGACGCGTCAAGTAGGATTTTCATGGTATAACGCCGATTGATGGACGCAAGCCTCACATCTCATGCTCCGTCCGGGCAATCACTTCTTCCTGCATCTTCGGGCTGAGCTTGGTGAAGTAGTCGGAGTAGCCAGCCACGCGCACCAACAGGTCGCGGTATCCTTCGGGATGCTCGCGCGCGGCCAGCAGGGTGTCGCGGCTGACGACGTTGACCTGCATCTCGAAGCCGCCGCGCAGCAGGTAGGTTTCGATCAACTGCCGCAGCGCCGCCCGGTCGCTCTCGGCCTTGAACAGGTTTTGCGAGAACTTGGCGTTGTGCACCAACCCGCCGAGCGCCTCGCGGTGCGACCATTTGGTGGTGGAGAGTGCCGAGGCGGTCGGCCCGTGGCGCTCGCGACCCTGGGCCGCGCCCGCGCCGTCGGCCAGCGGCCAGCACGCGCGGCGGCCGTCGGGCGTGGCGCCGGTCTGGCTGCCCAGCCGCTCGTGCATGATCCAGCAGAAGAAGCCCGGCACGTAGCGGTGCGGGCCGATCGTCTGCGCCTCGGTCATTTCGATCAAGTAGCCGGCCCATCGCCGCGCCACTTCATCCGCTTCGTCGTTGTCGTTGCCGTATTTGGGCAGCTTGTTCGCGATGCGCTGCCGCAGCAGCTCGTGACCCTGGTAATCCGCGCGCAGGATCGCCGCGAATTCGGCCAGCGTCAGGCTGTCCTCATACACCAGCCGGCGGACGGCCACCAGGCTGTCGGCCAGGTTCGCCAGCCCGACGAAGGAGTTTTCGACCCAGTTGTAGCGCGCGCCGCCCCGGTCGAAGTCCAGCCCGCGCGCCAGGCAGTCGTCGGTGAAGCAACTGGCGAGCGGAAAACAGCCGCGCGTCGCCCGGTCGTGCCACACGCGATCCAACTGGGCGGCCGCGGCCGCGACTTTGGCGGTCAGGTTCGCTCGGACGCGCGCTTCCAGTTCCGCGAACGTGGCGGGCGCGGGCTGCGCGCCGGTCGCGACCGCGTCCATCTCATCGAGCAAGGCTTGGGGCACGTTGAAATAGGGCGCGGTGACCCAGATGTTGGA
This sequence comes from uncultured Anaerolineales bacterium, assembly GCA_964647225.1. GTDB lineage: Bacteria > Chloroflexota > Anaerolineae > CG2-30-64-16 > CG2-30-64-16 > CAZYHE01. The sequence continues at coordinate 8,176 of CAZYHE010000122.1, read as the reverse complement.
TGCGCCGACCGGTTTGATCTCGACGCAGGTGGAGTTCATGTAATCCGGGGCGTCTTCGGGGCGCACGCCGTGATCGCCCAACCCCGCGACGATCAGCTCATCGTTGAAGAACGCGGGATCGCCGCGGCCGTAGGCCAGCATTTGCACCGCGAAATCGGTCAGCGCCGGCGGCGCGGCGCGATGCCAACAAAGGCCGACCGTGGGATAGCCCAGCCCCGTGACGATCCGGGCGGCGATGCAGAGGTAGGTCAGGTCGTTGGTCACGTCGTCGCCCATCTCGTCGCGACCGCCGACCATCACCGCCAGCGCCAGCCCGGTGGGCATGATCCGGTTCACCTGGATGTAGAGGGTAACGATCAGCTCGAAGGCGGCCTGCGGCGTGATGCGTCCCGCGGCCAGGTCGGCCTCGTAGAAGGGGCGCAGGGTGCGATCGAGCCGGCCGGGCGAGGCGAGGCCGTGCCCTTCGCCCTGCCACAGCGCGACCAGCGTCAGGAAGAGCAGTTGGATCGCTTCGTGGAAGGTGCGCGGCGGCTCGATCGCGATGTGGCGGCAGATCGCGGCCAGCGCCAGCCAGCGGGCGCGGTCGGTCTCGTCCTGTCCGGTGGGGACGCCGAACAAGTTCGGCACTCCGGAGTCCTCGACTTGTCGAGGCGGTTGCGGACGCGAGAGCTGTGGCGTTGCGGCCGCCATAAGCGCGTCGGCCACGTGGCCGATGTAGGCCGACAGCCCGTCGAGCGCGATGCGGCAGGCGTCGTAGAAGACCGTGCGTTCGGCCCCTGAGCTTGTCGAAGGGCCGACGGCGGACGTTTCGACAGGCTCAACGACCGCGCGTTTGCGTTCGACGATTTCTTCCTGGAAGCCCCGCACGCCCAGCCGGAACAACTTCTCGTAATCCGGGTGAAAATGCCCCGCATCGCCGCCGGGGAAGGGCGGGACCGCGGCGAGGGCCTGACGCGCGGCGTCCAGCGCGGGAAGTTCCGCCTCCGCAGGCTGGCGGAAGCGCGGCCGGCCGGCGATCCGTTCGCCCGGCGCCAACTCAATAGGCATGGCGCGCAAGCGCGCCGCGCACCAGCGCGCGCGCCAGACCAGCCAATCTTCGCCGGCGGGGCGCGCGGCCCACGCGGCCGCGTCGCTGAGCGTCAGCTCGGGAATGGGCGGCATGGCCGTGCCGATGCGCTGGTGAAAGTCGAGCGCGGCCTCGCGCAACGCGGCAAGCTCAGCCGGCAGGCGCAACGAGAGCGGCGTCGCCAAACCGGGGATGATCAGGCTGTCGGGCAAGCCGGGGTGGGTAGGTTGGGTCGGTGGCATCTGTTCTCTCCAAAGGGCGAAGACAATCCGGCAGGATCAGGAACCTCCACCGCATTATACTACACTCCGATGCTGCGGCCATAGAGCCATGCCATGCCCGCGAGATAGCCCAGCATGATGATCAACGCGTCCACCTCGACGAACCCCAGCCGGCGCTCGACGCGCGCCAGGTTGCCGATCAGGCCCAGGCTGGTGAGTATCAGCCCCAGCAGCCCGACGAGCGCGAACTCGGGTGCAATGACGCCGAAGAAACGGCCTTGCGTGAAGAAGGCATCGGTCAGGCTCAACGCCAGCATGTTGAAGGCGTTGCTGCCGAAGAGGTTGCCGACGGCCATGTCGTAGGCGCCGATCCGTACCGCGGCGATCGAGGTGGCGACTTCCGGCAACGATGTGACGACGCCGACCAGGGCGGTGCCGATGAAGCCCGTGCTCAGGCCGGTGATCTCGGCGATCTCCTTGCTGCTGCTGACCAGCCAGGGGGAAACTACGACCAGGAGCGCGGTCGCGGCGGCAAAGCCGAGCAGCGCCCGGCCCAAGCTCGGCGTCCCTTCCAGCTCCGCCGCATCGGGCGGCGCTTCGCCCGCGGCCGGATTACTGGTCTGAATCAAGCGCAACCCGACCACATACGTTGCACCGATGAGCAGGCTGTCCAGCCCGATCCAGCCGATCTGGATCTTCACATCGGCCAGAATAAAGAACACCGCCATGCAAGCCAGGAGGATCGCCAGGCTGGCGGTGAGCGCGTGCCGCATCGCCACCCGGCGCAGGATGCGCGCCTGGCGACCCACCAGGTCGAGCACGCCGAGCAGGAACATATTGAACATGTTGCTGCCCATGAGATTGCCGGCGGCCAGGTCAGGCACGCCCTGGCTGAGCGAGTTGATCGAAGTCAGCAACTCCGGCAGCGATGTCGCGCCGGCCAGCAGCAACGTCCCCACGAACATGCGCCCCAGCCCGGTACGCGTCGCGATGGCGTCGCCGTACTTGGCCAGTTGGGTCGCTGCGAATACCAGCAAGGCCGAGCAGGCCACGAAAATCAACCAGGTCATCACGCCTCCCGAGCACGGGATATCTCTGGTGGAACGCCTTTGACCACCGCCAACGGCCAGGCCGCCAACACCCCGGTGTTCGGCCCATCGAGATCGCCGACCACACCTTCGACGGCCGCCAGACACTGGCGAGCCACCGCTTCGTCCGGAACGACGGCGAACAAAGTGTAATTGCCGAACTCTGCGCCCCCCCCGGCGCCCGCAAAGTTATAGCGCGCATGTACCTTGCCCCGCGTGGCCCGGTGACGATAGATGCCTGTGCTTTCCACGATCGTCGCTCCGCTGATGCCAATCCCCGCCCACGCGTCCACCACGGCATCCAGCCGGTCTGCGTCATCCAAGACCAACATGACCATGTACATCATTCGCCCCCTACAAATGTATCGTGCGCGCAGCGTCAAGCACGAAGACGGTCGCGCTGTACATCGGCATGCCCTCCGCAGCGGGCCGGGCTTCGGTGCGCAAGGGGATGTTCGCCTGGATGATCCGCAGCACGTCATCCACCTGGCTCGCCTCGACGCCGATCAGCAAGGTGACGTTGCCGCGGCGCAGAAAGCCGCCGGCCGTGTTCAGCCGCGTCAGCCGGTAGCCGGCCGCGAGCAGGCCGCCCACGACCAAATCAGCGTCACTGTTTTGCACGATAGCCAGCATCAAGTTCATCTGTTCGCCCTCCTTCTGACCAGATTCATCCGCCGCGCCCGCCACAGGTGGGTGATGTTGGTCGGCCGCAGGCGGCGCCGAGCCGCCTTGCAGCCGCAGGAGACGCTTGACCGGGAAGCCGAATACCACCGCCCCGCCCACAAGCACCTCCAGGGGCATCAACGTCGGCAGCGCGGCCGCAATGGCCTCCACGGGCGGCACGGCGTTGATGAAGGCCCGCCGCGTACGACAGATCGCACGCATCGTCGCCAGGACCGATTCGACGCGCTCGTCATCAACCCCCACAAGCAGGGTCGCATTGCCGCGCATCAGAAAACTCCCCACTGAGTTAATCCGGGTGACACGGTGTTCTTGTGCGATGAGCCGGTCAACCAAGATGTCGGCATCTTCGGCTTGAACGATCGCCAGCAGTAGTTGCATCAAAGCCTCCCAGAGTCTTGCAGAGTCCGCGCGCTTCATGCGGGATGTTTCACTGATCATTTGACAACGAAGAAATCTTTTGCTATTATAGCATCGGTGAAATCAACTGTCAAGATGGCACCGATTGGAGAGATTCATCCATGACGGAGTCGCTTCGTGTGACGAGTACGAATATCCTGTTGACGATTCGGGGATTGCTGCCTTCGCTTAACGAGCAGGAGCAGAAGGTCGGCCAATATGTGTTGGATCACGCCCATGAGGTCATCCATCTCTCGGTAAGCGACGTGGCGCAACGCGCCCTGGCCAGCGACACGACGGTCTTCCGCTTCTGCCGCAAGGTGGGTGCGAATGGTTATCAGGACTTCAAAATCCGCCTGGCGCAGGAGTTGGCCGCCGGCCGGATGACGACCTATGCCCCGATCGGGCCTGCAGACAGCCTGGCTGAGGCCGCCGGCAAGGCGATTGCCGCGGATATCAAGGCCCTGGAGGACACGTTACGCGTCCTGGATCTGGCTGCGCTGGAACGGGCCGCCGACGCGCTGCTGGCCGCCCGCCGGGTGGATATCTACGGTTCCGGCGGCGGCGCCATCGCGGCCCTGGAATTACAATACAAGCTGATGCGGGTCGGCGTGCGCGCGGTGCCGCATACCGATGCCGAAATACAGATCATCTCCGCCACCCTGCTGACTTCTGCGGATCTCGCCGTCGGCATCTCCCATTCGGGAGAGTCCCACGATGTCTTGCATGCCCTCACGGTCGCCAAAGAGGCCGGCGCCAGGACGATCGCCATCGTCAACCATCCGGCTTCGCCCATCGCCGAGCTGGCTGACGTCAGCCTTTGCACCGCCGCGCAAGAGGCGCTTGCCCACGGCTACCCGTTGGGGGCACGCGTCGCGCAGATGGGGCTGATTGACGTGCTCTACGCCTGTCTGGCGCTCAAGCGTCAGGCAGAGGTCGAGCGCAGCCAAACGCGCATTGCCGAAGCACTGTACAAGCGGCGCTGAATGACCCACATCCTAGTCATCTACAACGAGAGCACCTCCCTGATCAAGGGCGAGCCGCGCGATATGCTGGCCGAGCAGGGGGTGATCGCCTGCGCGCAGGCCGTGACCGCGGCGCTGGCCGGCTGCCACCAGGCGCAGCGCGTGCCCATCCATAGCGATGTCGAATTGGCGCTGGCCCCCTACTCGCCGCTGGAGTGGGTGGTGTTCAACTTGGGCGAAGGGATCGAGGGCCGGCTGTTCGAGGAAGCGCGCATCGCGTGGGCGTTGGAAGCGATGGGCTATCGCATGACCGGTTCGCGCGGCGATGCGATCGCGTGTTCCATCCACAAGGCACGCGCCAAGCGGTTGTTTGCCCGCGCCGGCATCCCCACCCCGCGCTGGCGCGTGTATCGCAGCGTCGCTGAGGTGGCGGATGGGCTTGACTTCCCGCTGATCGTCAAGCCGGTGGCCGAGGATGGCAGCCTGGGCATCGGCCCGGAAGCCGTGGTGCATGATCTCGCCGCGTTGCGGGCGCGCGTGGCCCACACGGTCGAATGCTATCGGCAGGCCGCGCTGGTGGAGGAGTTCATCGTCGGCCGCGAATTCAACGTCTCGCTGTGGGGCGCCGCACCCGACCCGCTGCCGCTCGCCGAAATTGACTTTCACGATTTTGCAGACCCCTGCGAACGAATCGTGTCGTTCGCCGCGAAATGGGACCCCGCTTCCTTCGCCTATCACCATACGCCTGTGCTTTGTCCCGCGCCGGTGGATGACCACCTGGCCGGCCGCATCCGCCAGGTGGCGCTGGACGCCTGGCGCGTGATCGGCTGCCAGGGCTATGCCCGCGTGGATATCCGCCTGGACCGGGCGGATCAGCCCTATGTCATCGAAGTGAATTGCAACCCCGACCTCTCGCCGGAGGCTGGCTTCTTCCAGGCCGCGCGCGCCCTGGGATACAGTTACGAGGCGCTGGTCTGCCGGATTGCCGAGATGATGCTTACCGCAGAATTGCCAGAGTAGTTTCCCAACAAGGTCACATCACCATGACACCCTTTCTGCAACTGATCTTTTCGCTGATGATCATCATCACCGCCGCCAAGGCGGCCGGCTGGGTCGCCGTGCGCCTGCACCAGCCGGCCGTGTTGGGCGAGCTGCTGATCGGCGTGCTGCTTGGTCCCAGCCTGCTCGATCTGCTGCACTGGTCTATCCTCGCCAATCCGGCCGAGCCACACCTGCTGACCGAAGCGGTCTATGAATTGGCGGAACTGGGGGTGGTTTGTTTGATGTTCCTGGCCGGCCTGGAGGTGGAGGTGAAAGCCATGCGCCGCGCGGGCCGGGTGGCGACCCTGGCGGGCGTCGGCGGCGTGATCGTGCCGCTGGTGTTGGGCAGCCTGGTCGTCCTGCCGTTCGGCTATCAGGGCGCCGCGGCCTTCTTCGTCGGCATCATCCTGACGGCCACCAGCGTCAGCATCAGCGCGCAGACGTTGCTCGAGCTGGGTGTGCTGCGCACGCGCGAGGGGGTCGCGCTGCTGGGCGCCGCCGTGATAGATGACGTGCTGGTGATCCTGTTGCTCTCCGTCTTCGTCGCGCTGGCGGCCAGCGGCGCGGGCCTGGCCGCCGTGCCGCTGGTCCTGCTGCGCATGGCGCTCTACCTGGGCGTGGCCGGGGCTGTCGCCTTCCTGCTGCTGCCGCGGCTGGCCGATTGGGTGGACCGCCAGCCGATCAGCGAAGGGTTGGGCGCGCTCGCGCTGGTGATCGCCCTGCTCTTTGCCTGGACTGCCGAGGCGGCCGGCGGGCTGGCCGCGATCACCGGTGCGTTCATCGCGGGGGTGGGCCTCTCGCGCAGCCACCTGCGCGCCGAGATCGCGCGCGCGATGCACACGCTCACCTATGCCTTCCTGGTGCCCATCTTCTTCGTCAGCATCGGCCTGAAGACCGACACGCACCTGCTGACCGGGTCGAATGTGCTGCTCGCCGCGGTGCTGGTGGGCGTCGCCATCGTTGCCAAGATCATCGGGAGCGGGTTGGGCGCGCGGCTGGGCGGCTTCACGCAACGCGAGGCGCTGCGCGTCGGCCTGGGGATGGTCAGCCGCGGCGAAGTCGGCCTGATCGTCGCCTCGGTGGGCGTCAGCGCCGGGCTGATCGAATCGGACCTATTTGCGATCGTTGCGATCATCGTATTGGTCACCACATTGGTCACGCCGCTCTTCCTGCGGCAGGCCTTTACCCACAAGGAGCCAAGCCATGCCTAACATGGTTGTCGTTGTATTGCCAGACCTGGAAAAATGCCAAGACGTGATGAACGCGTGGGAGGATCTCGGTGTCACCGGCGTGACGGTTCTGGAAAGCCTGGGGCTGCACAAGATCCGGGAGATGCGCGGCCTGAGCGACGATTTGCCGCTCATCCCCTCGTTGCGCCATCTGATGGAGGGGGAAGAATATCATCATCGGACAGCATTTGTGGTCTTGGACGACGATTTCGATCTGGATGGCCTGATTGAGCGGACTCAGCGGGCCGTCGGCGGCAGCTTCGATGCGCCCAATAGCGGCCTCTTGTTCGTCGTGCCGGTCATCCGCGCCCTGGGGATGCGGCCCTACTGGAAACGCGGCGCGAAGTAGCATTCTGCCGGGATGCCACACCGAAGTGAATCACAGAGTCGCACGCGGGTTGCCCGTGAAATGGTAGTGTGGTATCATACTGACACTGTTAGCCCAAGGCGCGCTGGCGGGCGCGCCGCCCTGAAATACCGATCCGACGCGCCGCGCAGGCTTTGCACGTCCGGTCAACGGAGCAAGCCGTTGCTCGGACTTCAAGGAGGAAACCAATATGGCAAAAGACAAGGACAAGAAGGGCAAGAAGGATAAGAAGGACAAGAAGCCCAAGCAGGACAAGCAGGCCACCTAGCAGCCTGTGCTCCGTTAGCCTGGACTTTCGCTGGTTGATCCACACACCTGATGCTAACAGCGGTCAGTGGGGGTCTGCAAGCGACCGGGCCAACGGAGCATCTCCCGACGTGAGAACCCAACCCCAGCCGGGCCAGCCACCCCCACGCGCCGGCCCGCAGCACAAATGGCATGACCTATTCCGAGCCAAAGCGCACTGTGTGACCGTGCCAAGTCGTGCCTCGGTCGCCGGCTACGACGATGCCGCGAGGACGATTTCGACCGGCAATCCCCACAGCGAGCCAGCCGTGACCGCGGTGACGCGAAAGCCGTGTTCGGCGAGGATGAGCGCGAGTGGGAGTGGCCGGCAGTCAACGATGGCCGGAAAGCGCCGGTGCGCCCAGGCATAGAGCCGCGACATCAGCCCCGGTTCGCCGGTCTGGGCCAACGCCACGACGCCGACGCGGCCATCCGGCCGGAGGACGCGCCGGCATTCCGCCAACACCTGGGCGATTTCGGCGTCGGGAAACAGCTCCAGGGTGAAGCTCATAAAGATCGCATCGAACGCGGCCGCCGGGCAGGGCAGCCACACGGCGTCGCCACACACGGGGGCGGCCCGAGACAACATCCCAGCCCGCGCCAGGCGCGCGTGCGCCACCCGGCACATCCCCAGCGAGAGGTCTACGCCCCAAGCCGCGCCGTCAGGTCCCACATGGCGGGCCAGCTCGGCCAGCAGCGCGCCCGTGCCCGCGCCGATCTCCAGGACGCGTTCACCCGGCTGGAGATCGAGCCGCGCCAGGCCGCGCAGCGCGAAGGCGCGCTCCGAGGAGCCGGCGATCAAGTCATACCAGCGGCTCAGGCGGTCGTAGTTGG
>CAZYHE010000121.1:0-9886 GCA_964647225.1 uncultured Anaerolineales bacterium | reverse complement strand
GGACGGCAATCCGGCCAACAACACGACCGTCGCGCCCGTGACCGTCGCAGCGACGGCCGACTTGGCGATCGCCAAGCGCGGCGCGCCGGAGCCGGCCGTGGCCGGGGAACTGCTGCGCTACACGATCGTCGTCACGAACAACGGCCCATCGGCCGCTGCGGCGGTCGTCGTGACCGACACATTGCCGGCCGGGGTCACGTTCGTGTCCAGCCTGGCCTGCGCTAACCCGGCGGGCAATCTGGTGATCTGCGCCGTGGGTACCCTGGCGGCCGGCGCGACGACCTCCTTCGAGATCGTCGCCGCGGTGGCGCCGACCGCGACCGGCGTGCTGACGAACACGGCTGTCGTCGGCAGCGCCACGCCGGATCCGAACCCGCTCAATAACACGGCGACCCATGTGAATCCGCTGGTCGCCAGCGCCGATCTGAGCATCGTCAAGGCGGCGAGCGCCGATAACGTAGTCGCCGGCGAGTTGTTCACCTACACGCTCGTGGCGCGCAACGCCGGGCCTTCGGTCGCAACGGATGTGGTCATCACCGACCCGCTGCCGTCCGGCGTGGCCTTTGTGTCGGCCGTGCCCTCGCAGACGGCCGGCCCCGATCCGTTGACCTGGCGTCTGGCAGGTCTGGCGGTGGGCGAGACGCGCGCCTTCACCGTGTTCGCCCGCGTCGAGACGAACGTGGCGGCGGGCACGCTGTTGCGCAACACCGCCCGCATCGGCGCCGCGACGCCTGACCCGAACGGGGCCAACAACAGCGATCAGGCCGCGGTGCAGACGGTCGCACATGCGAGTGTGACGATTACCAAGACCGCCAGCCCCGATCCCGCGGTGGCCGGCCAACCGCTGACCTACACCATCACGCTCCACAACGGCGGGCCTTCGACGGCGGGCCGGGTGGATGTGAAGGAATTGCTGCCCCAGGGCTTGACGTTGCAGCAACTGATCGCCAGCCAAGGGGTCTGCGTCGGCCAGATTTGCCAGCTCGGCGACCTGCCGGTAAGCCGCACGGTCGTCATCACGGCGGTCACGGTCGTGGATCCGAACCTGCCGCCGGGCACGCAACTCTGCAATACGGCAGCCGCGTTCGGCAACACGCCGCAGCCCGGCGGTGCGACCGGGCCGATCACGACCACGGTGTGTGTGCCTGTGGTCACATCGGCCGATCTGGTGATCGCCAAGTTGGCTTCGGTCGCCGAGATCGTGGCCGGTGAGTTGTTGACCTACACGCTGGTCGCCACCAACTTAGGCCCCTCCACCGCCATGAGTGTCAGCGTCACCGACACGCTGCCGGCGGAGGTGGCATTCATCTCAGCGCAACCTGCGCCGGATAGCGGGCCGAATCCGCTCATCTGGAACCTGGGCGCGGTGCAGGTCGGCCAGACGCGGCTGGTGACAGTGACGGTGCGGGTCAACTCGTGGGTCACGCAGACCTTCACCAACACGGCCGGCATCGTTTCGGCCACCGGCGACCCGAACCCCGGCAACAACAGCCAGCCGCGGCCGGTTCAGCCGGCGGTCCGGGCCGATCTGTCGCTCGTCAAGCAGGCGCACGGGGCCACGGCCAAAGCCGGCGGGCCGTTGACCTACACGCTCATCGTGCGCAACGCCGGGCCATCCGACGCGGTCAACGTGCGGGTAACTGACACGCTGCCGGCCGAGGTGCGCTTCGACGCCGCGACGCCCGCGCCGAGCAGCGGGCCGAACCCGCTCATCTGGAGCCTGGATGTGCTGCCGGCCGGGGCCAGCCAGGTCATCACGGTCAACGTGACGATCGGGTCGTGGGTGACGCAGACGTTCACCAACACGGCCGTCGTCGGTTCGACCACGCCCGATCCGGCCCCGGACAACAACCAGGGTTCGGCGCCGGTGACCCCGACCGTCGTGGCCGATCTGGCGATCACGAAGACGGCCGAACCGTCTCCCGCCATGCCTGGCCGGCTGCTCACCTACACGATGATCATCACCAATGTCGGCCCGGCCGACGCGGTGGGTGTGCGCGTCACAGACACCCTGCCCGGCGCGGTCGCGTTCGTGCAATCCACCCCGGCGCCGGCCAGCGGGCCAGACCCGCTTGTCTGGAGCCTGGGGATGATGCCGGCCCGCACCAGCCAGACGATCGTGCTGGTGGTCAGCGTCCGGCCGACCGCGACGCAGACCTTCTCGAACACGGCGCTCGTCGGGTCGCAGACGCTCGATCCCGATGATTCCAACAACGATGACACGGTCGTCAGTCCGGTGCGCTTCGTGGATCTCCAGATCGCCAAGTCGGACGGCGTGCGCCAGGTGCTGCACGGCCAGATGCTCACCTACACGCTGGTCATCACGAACGCGGGCAACGCCACGGCGACCGGCGTCGTGGTCAATGACCGCGTGCCGACGCACACCACCTTCCTGGCCGCCAGCGCGGGCGGGGCCTTGAGCGGCGATACGGTCATCTGGCCGGCGTTCTCTCTGGCCCCCGGCGCCGTCGCCACACGGACGGTGACGGTGCGGATCGCGTCGCCGCTGCCGGAGAGCGTGACGACGATCGTCAACTCGGCGACCGCCGGCGACGACGGCTCGCACGGAACCGATCCGACGCCGGACGACAACACTACCACCGACGTGGATCAGGTGGCGGCGCGGGTGATCGTCAGCAAGTCGGATAATGTGATCACCGTCGAGCCGGGCGACACGGTCATCTATTCGCTGACCTTCACGAACACGGGCAGCGTCGCGGCGACGAATGTCGTCATCACCGAAACTGTGCCGGCGACCACCACGTTTGCGCTGTCGGGGAGCACGCCCGGCTGGAGCTGCGCGGATGGCAGCCTGCCCGGCACGGTCTGCACGTTCACGATCGGCAGCGTGCCGCCTGGGGCCAGCGGGGTCATCACCTTCGGCGTGAAGGTGGATAGCCTGCTGCCCGTGACGTCAGACGCCTTCATCTTCAATGCGGTGCAGATCGGCGCGGGCAACCAGGTGGATCCACCCGGCCCAGGCACGACGGACACCATCACGACCCCGATCGGCGTTCCGACGGGGATGGTCGCGGTCAGCTTTGCCGGCATCCCGGGGGCCGACCGGATCACGCTGCGCTGGTCGCCGGCCAGCGAACTGGGGCTGCGGGGCTTCCATCTCTGGCGCAATGTCAGCGGTGATCGTCTGACCGCAACCCGGCTCACGGCCCAAACGATCTCGACGCTGGCGGCCGGCCCGGATGGCATCTATACCTTCGAAGATACCACCGCTGAACCCGGCACGCGTTATGCCTACTGGCTGCAGGCTTTCTGGGCGCAAGGTTTCTCCCGGGAGTATGGGCCGATCTTCGTCCGAATCCAGCGGCCCGGCAGCTTCAAGCTATGGTTGCCGATGGTTGCGCACTAGCGGCCTTTATGGCTGGTGATGGGATTGCGGTGGCGGAGCGCCGCTGCCGCAATCCCATCACGCCCGATCCACGCGGATCGTCCCGCAGGCGGAGGAAATGATGAAATCAGGAGCGACGGTGAAAGCGATTCTCGCAATGAGCCTGGCATTGCTGGTTCTAGTCGCATTTGCGCCAATCAACGATCTTCCAGGTTATGCGGCCGCGCCGTCCGGCTTGACCCCCAGCCCTGAGCCGCCCACGCCCAAGCCGCCGCCCACGATTCCGCCCGAACCGCCGACGCCGGTTCCACCGACCGCTGTGCCGCCGACGCCGGTTCCGCCGACAGCAGTTCCACCGACAGCGGTCCCGCCGACAGCGCGGCCGCCTGACCCGACCGCCGCCCCGACACCCAGCGGCCTGCCGAACATCATCGTCTCCAAGACGGCCAGCCGTGTTGTCACGGCCGGCGGCGAGGTGATCGAGTTCAGGATCGTGGTGACCAACGCGGGCAGCGCGCCGGCCACCGGCGTCCAGGTCGTGGACACGCTGCCGGCGTTCCTGGATCTGATCTCGGTGCAGACGACCAAGGGCGTGACGGTCATCGAAGGCCGCACGGTGCGCGTGCTCATTGACACGCTGGCGCCGGGCGAGGTCGTGACGATCATCATCCGGGCCAAACCGAACGGCCAGCCCCAGCCGCCCGGCGCGCGCAATGAGGTTAAAGTCACGCTGCCGGTTCCAGATGCCGATCCGGGCGACAACAGCGCGACCACGCCCATCCCGCCCCCTGGGCCGCCGCCCGGCGTTCTGCCCGTCACGGGCGCCGATCTGAGTCAGAGCGCCGCTCACAGGAGTCAGGGGACAGGAGTCATGGGTCAGCCGATAGTGGGCCTTTGGGGCCGGTCTCGGTCGTGACTGATGAGGCAGGGGTGCGGATCGGCTGGCGGGCCGGCGCGCCTGAGAGTCTGGCCGCGACGGATGACCAGGGCGGCTACGGCGGACGGTTTAAACCGTCGGACGCGTGGCCGTTGGTCGAGATCGGCGGCCTGCGCCTGCCGGCGCGGCTGCTGGCGTTGCGCCTGGACGGCGATGCGGCGGTCCGCCCCTTCATCGAGTCCGTGTCGAGCGTGGCCTGGCGCGGCCAACTCCTGCCGGTCGCGGCCTTGACGCCCAAGCTGAATGAGGGCCGTCTGCAACTGGCGACGAATTCTGTGCAAAGTCTGACCCTCCCGTCCGCGCCCGTGTTCATCCTGCGCGAGGGCCGGCTGCGCGACACGCGCATCATCGTCATCGCCGTCAGCCCGATCTATGCCGAGGCGGGGCAGCCGCGGCTGGCGACCGCGTTGCAGGCGGTGATCCCCGGCGCCGAGCCGCTCTCCGCCAGCACCGCGGAACTGCTGGAGCGCGATGTCCCTTTTCTGGCGGCTGCATCGCCGCCGGTTAACGCGTTGGCCTTCGTGGACTGCCTGAAGATCCACGTGACCAACGCCGGGATCCAGCGCGTGACGGGCGCAGCGCTGGCGGCCGCCGGGCTTGACCTGGCGACGGCGGATCCCAATCGGCTGCACCTGTGGCACAACGGCGGCGAAGTGGCGTTGCAGGTCATCGGCGCGGCCGGCGGCCGCCTCGCGCCGACCGATGAGCTGCGCTTCTACGCGGCGGCCGTCGGCGACCGCTGGAACCGCGGCGACACGTACTGGCTGACCACTGAGTTGCTGCCCGGCCTGCGCATGGAGTTACGCTACGCCGTGCCGGGCAATCCGCCGGTCAGCACCACCGCCAGCGGCCGCGGGGTGTGGCGCAACAACGCCCTCTACGATTCGGTGCAGCCCGGCCCCGATGGCGATCACTGGTACGCGGCCGAACTGAACGTCGTGGGGGGCGACGCGCCGTTCACCATCACGGCGCCGCTGACGCCCTCCCTGCCCGCCGTCGCCGCGCAGACGGTTCTGACGATCACCGGCAGCGCCTACGGCAACGGGCCGCACCGGTTCGCGGCGGTCATGGGCGCGGTGTCGCAGACGGTTTCGTGGACCGGCAGCGGCAACTGGACGCAGGTGATCTCGTTTACTTCCGCCGCTACGGCGGTGGACCTGATCGCGCTGCCCCAGGACGCCTCGGTTTTGCTGGACAGCGTGGGCTGGCAGCGCACCGTGACCCTGGATGCCGGCGGGCAGGGGGCGGTCTTCACCGGCCTGCCCGGCCTCAGCCACACCCGCATCGCCAACGCGCCCGCGGCGGCCGTGCTTTACGATGTGACCAACGCCGCCACCCCGGCGATCCTGGTTTTGCCGTCGGCGCCGACGCTCGACTTCCAGGACAGCCTGCCGTCGCGCATGTATCTCCTGGCAGGCCCCGGCACGATCTTCGACGCCGCGGTGCGCCGGCACGCGGCGGTGGATCTGGCGGCCGCGGCGGGGACCGACGTGATCTTCATCACACCGGCGGGCTTTCGCACAGCCCTGGCGCCCCTGGTCACTTTCCGCCAGGGACAGGGCCACGGCGTGAAAGTGGTGGATGTGCAGGCGATTTACGACGCGTGGGCTTACGGTCAGGCCGCGCCCGCGGCCATCCGCAACTTCCTGCGCCATGCGGCCGCCACCTGGAGCCCGCCACCCTCCTACGTGCTCCTGGTGGGGGACGGCACGCGTGACCCGTTGAACTACACCGGCCGCAACAACGACAACTTCATCCCGCCCTACCTGGCGATGGTGGATCCGTGGATGGGCGAGACTGCCTGCGATACATGCTACGCCCAATTGAACGGCGACGATCCCCTGAGCGACCTGTTGCCCGACCTGGCGCTCGGCCGGCTGCCGGTGAACGGCGTCGCCGACTTGACCGCGGTGATCAACAAGATCATCGGCTATGAAACGATGCCCGATTGGCCCGCTTGGCTGGCCCGCGCCACATTCATCACTGATGACGCATATGATGCGACCGGCGCGCCCGACCCGGCGGGCAATATGTGGGAATTGGCCGATACCGCCGTCGCGCGCCAGCCAGCCGGCGTTGATATTCAGCGCATGTATTACGATCCATCGTCATTCAGCCCGCGGCCGCCCTGGCACATCACAGACGCCGGCCTGGCCCATCAGCGCACCCTGCAGTTGCTCAGCGCGGGCGCCGGCCTTGTGACCTATATCGGCCACGCGCATCAGTGGCAGTGGGCGCTGACCGACCTGACGGCCAATCCGCCGTATCTGCTGGGGATTTATGAGGTGGACACACTGACCAACGGCGCGCGGCTGCCCATCGTGCTCGATATGACGTGTCTGACCGCCGCTTTTCACACCCCGGCCTTCAGCAAGACGACCGTGGATGAACGCTTGCTGCTCCACGCGGGCGGCGGCGGGGTGGCGGTGTGGGGGTCCACGGGCCTGGGCGTGGTGTGGGGTCACGACCGGCTGGAAAATGGCTTCAGCCAGGAGTTGTGGCGACACCCGCGCGGCACTGTATCACTCGGCGCATTGACATCTGCTGGCTACCGTGATATCTTTGAGAACGGCACATGCTGCTTGAGCGCCGCGCGCACATTCGTGTTGTTGGGCGATCCGGTGATGAAGTCGCGCGTTTATGCCAGGCGGCTGCTCTATCTGCCTTTGATTCACCGGTGAGGCCGGCTGATTTCCTCGATGCTGGGGGCTGGCGAAGATCGGATCCCCCAGGCCCGCGGAGGTCGGCCGTGGCCTGGGAGCGCGTGAACCGCCATGCACTGGCAATGTACGACCACAGTTTTGCTTTATATCCTCAGCGGCGCGATGTCGCTGGCGACGGCGTGGATGGCCAGCAGTCAGCGCCGGCGGCCCGGCGTCATGGCGCTGACCGTCGCCATGCTGGGAACCACCTTGTGGTCATTTTTGGGCGCGTTCGAAGTCGCTGTGGTGGAGTGGCCGGCCAAAACTCTTTTTGCCGCCCTCGGCTACAGTGCGGTTGTGGTCGTTGTTATCTTCGTGTTTTTCTTTGTCTTCGAATACTATGGCCGGGCGGGTTGGCTGACGCCGCGCCGGCGTTGGTTGCTCTGGTTGCCCGGCGGCGCGCTGGTCGGGCTGGCGCTGACCAACGCCGGGCATCGGCTGATCTGGACTGGCTTCCTGCCGGGGCCGGAGGGCAGCAACCAACTCATCTACCAGCACGGCCCGGCGTACTATCCGCTGTCCGCCTATCTGAGCCTGTTGGTTGCGACGGCGTTGGCCGCGATCGTGCGGCAGGCGGTTCAGCGCCGCGGCGCCGGCCGGCGCCGCGCGGTTACGATGGCATTTGCCTTGGCGATTCCCCTGGCCGCCTCTCTGCTCTACTCGGCGCTGCCCCATCAAATTCTCGTCATGGAGCTGTTGCCGGTCGGATTCGCCTTGGCCGGCATCCTCACCCTGGTCATCGTGTATGATGATGTCGCGGATCAGATCGCGATGCAGACAACCGAGCTGCGCGCGACGATCGCGACCCTCCAGGTCGCAGTTGAGGCCCGCCAGCAGGTGGAGGAACGGCTGCGCCAATCGGAAATCGAACGCCAACAACTGGAAGTAGATCGCCTGCGTTCTGAATTGCTGGCGAATGTCTCCCACGAATTGCGCACACCGCTGGGGCTGATCTTGCTCACCACCACCATGCTGATTGACCAGGACGCGCGCATGGATCATGAGACGCGGGTCGGGTTTCTGCGCGACATCGAAGATGAAACGCAACGGCTGCGCGAGTTGGTGGATAACCTGCTCGATCTATCGCGTCTGCGCAGCGGCCGCATCCGCCTGAGCTGCCATCCGACCGACCTGGCGCGCCTGGTGCAAGATACCGCGGCGCGCCTGGCGCCGAGCCTGGAGGGCCGCCGCCTGACGGTGGAGTTGCCGGCCGAGCCGCTGCTGGCGTGGGCCGATCATGCGCGTGTCGAGCAAGTGTTGCGCAATCTGCTGATCAACGCCACCCTCTATTCGCTGCCCGGCGCGCCGATCACCCTGCACGGGGTGAAGCGCGCCAACGACGTGTTGTTGGGTGTCAGCGACAAGGGGAGCGGGATTGCCGCCGAGGATTTGCCGTACCTCTTCGAGCGCTTCTACCGCGCCAAGAACGCCCGCACGCAGCAGACGCGCGGGGCCGGCCTGGGGCTTTCGATTTGCAAGGGGCTGGTGGAAGCCCACGGCGGCCGCATCTGGGTCGAGAGCCAGCCGGGAATGGGCAGCACCTTCTTCTTCACCACGCCGCTGGATGAAACCGAAACAGGGGGCCAGCCATGACCATCGAAGGCGCACGCATCCTCGTCGTAGATGACGAGGCGCGCTACACCCGAGTGCTCGAGACCACACTCGCCGGGGCCGGCTATCATGTCGTGACGGCCGCCGGTGGCGCGGACGCGCTGGCGCTGGCCGGCCAGTCGCCGTTCGACCTGATCCTCCTCGATGTGCGGATGCCCGGCCTGGATGGGCTGGAAACGTGCCGCCGGCTGCGCCAATTCTCCCTGACGCCGGTGATCATGCTCACCGCCCTGGCTGAAGATGAGGATCGGATTCACGGGCTGGATGCCGGGGCCGACGACTACGTGACCAAGCCGTTCAGCGCCGGTGAGCTGCTGGCGCGCGTGCGCGCGGTCTTGCGCCGCGCGACCTGGGATGACGCGGCCGGCCCGGCCGCCACGCCAGCGGGCGTCCAGATCGGCGACTTGCGGCTGGACCTGACGGCGCGCGCGGCGTCGGTCGCCGGCCGCGAGGTGCGGCTGACCGCCACCGAGTTCCGGGTGTTGCGCGAGCTGGCGCGGCATCCGGGGCGCATCCTGACCCCGGAACAACTCCTGACCGGCGCCTGGGGGGCGGGCTACGAGGGCGAGACCGGCCTGGTGCGCCAGACCATCCACCGCCTGCGCCGCAAGATCGAGGCCGACCCGGCCGATCCGCAGCTCCTCCTCAGCCAGCCAGGCGTGGGGTATTACCTGGCCGGCTGAACAAGTACAACCGGCCCATTTTTGACTCATCGGCAACCGCCAGACCTGCCAGGTGTCCAAACACCCGGCAGGTCTTCTTTTTTGGAACGCATTTGGAACGCGCATACGAGCGAAACTGTGCTAGATTAGTCAAGGATAGCCACGGCTTGTTGAGTCATTTCCCAGGCAGTTCGGAAGGCCATCGTTCATGATACCGGCGACATCAGCTCACCTTCAGCTCGCTACCGATCTATCGGCGCCATGTGTCGGCATCCTGGCGGATAGCCCGCGGTTGCTCAATGTGATCAAGTATGTCTTAGCAGACAACTATCTGTTGCTCAGCCAGGTGGTGGGTGGCAACGCATACGCTTTCGTGCCGGCCGAGACTGGCGCGATGCAGCTCGTGATCCTGGCCGTGGCGCGACCGGAGACCGAGCCGCTGGTGATGTTGGGGCAGGCGGGGTTGGGCTGTCTGGTGGGCGTCGTGCCCATCTTGCTGATTACCGAGCGGCAATTCTACCCCGCGCCCGACAGCCGTATCTATCACCTGGACTATCCCTTCCCGCCCGACGCGCTTAAGCGGATGTTGCAAGAGCTTATTGATCAGCCTGGCCAGTCGGCCTGACTG
>CAZYHE010000120.1:3934-10016 GCA_964647225.1 uncultured Anaerolineales bacterium | reverse complement strand
TCGGCCGAGAGATGGCCCATGCGCGCCGCGTCATCCACTGCGCCGGTCGCGTAGATGCCGAAGCGCCCCGCCAGCTCCTGGCCGAGCGCGGCCTCCAGCAGCCGGCGGCACTGGGTGACGGTGTTGCGGAGCATGTTACGGGTGGGTTTGTCCATGAATTGTATTTTCTCAATAATCCGGGGTAGGGACATGATCTGCACTGGTCAGACACCTGTGTAAAAATCGTTATTCAACGCAAAGTCGCAAGGACGCAAAGGGCGCGAAGCAAGATCAGAAAAAGCCTTCAACTGCTCACCGAAAATGCGTTCTGGGTGGAATCTATGCTGCAATAAGCCTTTCTGCGCGCCTCAGCGCCTTGGCGTCCTTGCGTTAATTACTTAACATCATCCTGACCAGCACACACTGCCCCACAAATTGGGATGGCGCCGCCTTCGCATCTTTGCGTTATAACCCATTCACGACCCGGTGAATACCATCTTTGACGTACTTCTCGCCGAAGTTGATGACAAGGGCCAGGATGTGCTTGCTGATCTCGTTTTCGGTCATGGAACCTCCCAGCTTAACACACAGGCGCAGAGAAGATCCCAAGAAAAGCCTTTGCGTCTCTACATCCTTGCGTCCTTGCGTTAAAACTATGTTTTTTGCACCGGTGTCTCTTTCGTATCGGCTCAATCATCCGGGGGGCGCCCCTACAAATTGAGAAGATACCATGAATTCTTATTCCAAGACGATCTTGACCTTCTCCGCTAACAGCTTGAGCAGATGCTCGCGCAATCGTTCGACCGCCTTCTCCACGGCATCTTCCGACTCCAGGCCATCGCCAAAGAAGTCGGCCACGCGCACACGGACCACCGATGCTTTCGCCACCGGCGCGGTCAACTCCTCGATCCGCGCGATCGCCTGGCCTTTCAGCCCGGTCAACGCGGCCAGGTCGGAGTCCAGTTGGCTGAGGGTGGCCCGGCACCGGCCGCAGACGACCGTCCCGTCCGGCAGGTCCGCCTTGGCGCAGGCGCGCGCCGTGAGATAGCCCAGCACCGGGGCCTGCATGTCGGGCGAGATCTGCGCCCAGTCGGGCCGGCCCTTGATCTCCTCGATGGCCGCCGCGAAACGGCCCGCGCGGTCGGTGTGGAGGGCCAGGTAGGTCGCTCGATACGCGGCGCTCACGGCCTGGGTGTCGTCCCGGATCGCCGGCAGCGCCTCGTAGAACGTCTCGGCATCCAGTCGCTCACGCAACGCCGCGACACGGAGGGCGAGATCGCTGTTCTCGCCGCGTGCGGCCAGCGCGGGCCACATCTCACCCGCGGCCGCGCGGGCGTAGCGGACGTGCCGCAAGCCCTGCTCGCTCAACGCGTCGCGGAGGCGCTGCATCTGATCGCGCGCCTTCTTGAGCGAAGCGCCTTCGCCCGCCAGCGTGCGCACGCAGTCATCGGCCGCGCCGGCCAGGAGCGCTTCCAACTGGCCGCGGTACTCCTGGACGGCCGCCGTGACCGGCAGCCGATGCGCCTCGGCCGTCGCCTGGGCCGGCAGCGCCAGCTTCAGCTCGCCATCGGCCCACTTCTTGGCCGCCGCGGCGATGGCGTTCTTCTCCACGTCCACCGTCTGGCCCGTCAATCCTTCGTAGCCCTCGACGGCCTGCGTGAGCGTCTTCAGGTCAATGGGTTTCGCCGGTGTGAAGAGGGCGGCGCGGAATGCCGGTGTGTTCGTAAACGGCACGCGACTCTGCGGCTCGCTGTATGAATCGTGGCGCCGGCCGTTGGTGGTAAGCTCCACCGCGCCGGCCCGGAATAAAACCGCCAGCACCAGGCGCAGCACGTCCAGGTCCCAGCCATAGCCCAGCCCGCCGAAATGCCCTTCCAACGCCTTGCCGGTCCGGGTGTCCCGGTTGCCGTAGGCGTGCTCCCGGTTCAGATAGTCCAAGATCTCCTTGGCGATATTGGCCGCCGGGTTGGGCACGAACTTGGCGCCCTCCTTGACCACCAGCCCCAGGCCCGCGTCGCCGCCGTAGAATACCTGCGAGAGGCCGTTCAGATTGGCCGCTTTCAGGACCTCCTCCGGCTCGGTGCCCTTGAGCGGGCGGGCGCCCATCTCCAGCTTGCCGTACAGGTCAGGCACGACCGCGTCCAGCAGCTTCTTGAAGATCTCGGCCGGCGTCTTGCCCAGGTCGGCGCCATGCCGGGCATAGCCGCGGAAAAGCCCGGCGCCGGCCACCAATGTCTCCGCGGTCTTCTCCCGCACACGGCCCTGCAGGCGGAGCACTTCGCCTTTCTCGACCTGCAAACAGGCGGCCTCCTCGTGGCTGATGCGGTTCTGTGCCCGGAGCTGGTCGTACTTCTTCACCATCTCGCGCGCGGCGTACAGGTTGGCGGCCAGATCGTCAACTTCGGCCGTCAGCCCGAAGACCCAGTAGAGGTCGTTGCAGTGCGCCGGCTGGCGGCTCTCGTCCTGGGTCGCCGCGAACTGCCCCGCCCACGCCTCACGGTCGTCGGCGGATTGGAGCGCCAGCGTGATCTGTCCCTCGTCGCCCGCGCGCACGCCGTCCACGGTGATGCCGACGCGGAAGCTGCGCAGATCCCGATAGCGATAGGTCTTCAACTTGGGATCGGCGAAGATCTCCCCCAGGGTCTCCCGCAGGATGTCGTTGCGGTCTTTCTGCTTCGGATCCAGATGGCCGCGGCGCTCGGTCTCCCAGTTCTTTTCCTGCGCCGTCTGCAGCTTCCAGCCTTCCTCGGTGTTGCGCACGAACTGGGCGGCTTGCAGTCGGGCCAGGGCACGCTGCACCTCGGCCAGTGGCGCGGCCACGCCCACCGCATCCACCAGGCAGGCGGCGATGTTGGCCTCGGTGCGCGGCAGGTCACGCACGAATTCCAGCAGGCAGACGGTTTTCGCCACGCGCGCGGCCCAGCCGCCGTCCGCCGGCTCATCCCGGAAGCGGGCGCGGATGTCGCTGAGGTCCTTCTGCCGCTCGGAGGAGAGGTTGCCCTCCACCAGCTCGAAGATCTTGTCCAGGGTGACCAGCGTCCCCACCGGCGCGCGGGCCAGCGCCGTCCGCTCGGAGACCAACATCTCGTAGGCTTGCTTGATGATCGTGCGGTTGCTGCCGCCGAGGTGCTTCGGCGCGCCCGGTTGCAGCCGGATGCCCGACATGATGTCAATGGACAGCTCCACGAAGTGCGGGAGATAGGGGTAGAACTGGACGAACTCGCCCTCCGACAACGCGCTGCGCCGCGCGGTGCGTTCCAGCCGGCAAGCTGCGTTGAGCTGGCCCTGGCAATCACGATAGAGCTGCCCCAGCCGGGCCGCGCCCGCGTCCGTCTTGGCCAGCACGCGGCGGGTGGCGACCTCTCGGATATCGGCCGGCGCCAGGTCTACCCGGTACTTGAAACGGTCTTGCAGCTTGGCCAGCTCCACGCGCCTGGAGTCGAGGGCGGCCACCACCTCCTCCAACTTCTCCTGGGACGTCACCACGATCCAGACGGGCGCCACCGCCGTGTGGGCGGTCACGCGGTTCTTGCCTTCCACCCCGAACTGCTCGACGACCGCGCGCAGGTCCTCGATCTTCTCCACGCTGCGGGCCACATACTGGCCCACCTCGTCAATGATGAAGACCAGCGCCTTGCCCGGCCGCCGGCGGGCACTCAGGTCGAAGGCCCGGCCGACGAACTTGCCCACCGTGATGTCGGCGCTGACGTTGCGCAGCGACTGCGACCAGGCGTCTGGGCTGGGGTAAGTCGCCGGATCGAGGGCGTGCAACACCGCGCTGGCCCGGGAGATCTTCTGCGCGCCCTTGCGCACCGTCCGCCATTCCAGGCCGTACATCTCGCGGCACCGGCCGGCGAACAGGTCGAGCCTGCCCTCGGCCTCCAGCTCGATCTCCAGCTCTGCGACATCGTAGTCCTCGGCGTAGTCCAGCTCGCGCAACAGGACGGTGTACATCACTTCGGCGATCTTCTCGGTTGACCGCCGCACCGCCCGGTCCACCGAGACGTCGAACATCACGACCTCGGTCGGGATCTGGAGATGGATGAACTCGATCCAGTTGGCGATCCCGGCATCGCCCACTTGCGCCTTGAACAGGTCGGCGGCTGGCTGGCCCAGCACCGGGCGGTTCGCCAGCACATAGCCCAGGTTCTTGGCAAACGATGACTTGCCCGAACCGAAGAAGCCGGAGATCCAGACGCCGATCCCCTCGTGCGGCTTGGTCTTGGCGTCGGCGATGGCCCGGAACAGCTCACGGTATTGGTCCCGGATGCGGTCGGTGGCGACGTATTCCGTCAGCTCAGCATGCACCGTGCGCTCGTCAGCCTGATCAACCTTGATGATCTCCTCGATCTTCTGACTGAGGTCGCGGGCGAGCAGATCAGCGATCGTGTTCATGAGTCTCTCCCGTAAATCTTCACCCGGTAGCTGCCCAGCGGCTCCTCATCAGAGCGCAGACCCAGGAAGTTCAGCGAGCCGCGCCAGGTGCCCGGGTAGAACAGCACCGCGGGGATGGTGACGCGGCCCATGACCTGCTCCAGCAGAGACGAAATCCGATACGTGGCGGGGGCAAAGACCGCCGCCCGGTCGAGGAACAGGATGTCCGTGGCGGGTTTCAGACCGGCAGTCGCTTCGACCAGTAAGTCCGGCAGCGATCGCCAGTCGGGATCGGATAGATAATCGCTGACCTGACGCTCGGCAGCCAGGAAGCCGCGCTCGCGCTCCAGCGCCACGATCGCTTCCAGGCCCTCAGATTCGGCGATGCTCTGCCAGTAGAGCCGGGACAACGGCAGCAGATGCACCATCTTGCCGGTCGTGTTGTGTACACGCGTCGCCAGGTGCGTGATCTCGCGCCGCACGAGCCACTCGTTCTCATCCGGCCGGTTGGGGTCGTACCGGAAGATGGCGAACGGCAGATCGCTGGCCATGGTAAAGGCCGGCGGCGCGGCCTGCAAATCGGCTTCCAGGAGCTCAAAGCGCTGCTTGAGCGATAACATGGGCATACTCACTGAGAGCTGACGCCGGGAACGCGATGCGGATCACCGAGCCGGCGGCATAGTACTCGAGCAGGCGGTGCTGATGCGCTTCCATCAGCGCGTGCTCGACGGCTGGCCTGGTCAGGAAGAACAAACGCCAGTCTGAATGTTCCAGCAGGCGCTCGCCAGATGGCTGGCGCTGCCACAAATAGAACGCCACATAGGAGAACGCCTCCACCGGCAAGTACACGGGCGCAATGCGCTTGTGTAACGCCCCGTCCAACACCGCGAAATCCCGCAGAGTGGCGAGCAACCCCTGCGCCACCCTGACTGTCGTCGGTTCCGACCAATGCCCGGCTGTTCGCCCATCAGCGATCCATGGGTTCAGGACGCGGCAAATGTCACTCGGACTCACATCTGCCCGGCCCGCAGCCTGCCGGTCATACAGGTATTCGGTCACGATGTCGTGCAGCAGCGGATCGGACTGCGCGGCATGGAAATAGAGCAGGCGGTCGAGTGCTTCCGCGGGGAACGATGCGCGCACCAGGGTCGCCAACGCCGCGGCCACATCCGGCGCCCCCAGGTAGCGCTGCCGGAAGATAGCTAGAATGTCCTCAACCCGCGAGCGCGACGCCTTGCCGAAGATATTCTCTCGGCGGAAGCGGTCGAGGTTCTGCGCGACCGTGCTAACCGGGTCGTAGTTGGCGAGGAGGGTCTTGGTATCCGCCAACAGCGCGCCGGCTTTGATGATCTTGGTGGTGTAGCGGTCGCTGATGCGGAAAGCCATTGACAGCCTTTCAATCAGGTCTGCTCTGTGGATAGCAGAAACACAAAAGCCGCGGCCCCACGAAAAAGGGGCCGCGGCCTCATTTGACGTGCTGAACAAAAACGCTACAATGAGGGCTGCGATGCCCCGGATCCTGGGACCAACAGGAAACGGGTTGCGAGGCCGACCAAGTGCAAACTGGTCGGCCTCTTCATTTTATCAGACGGGATTATATCTTACATTTCGTGGAAACGGCAAATGCCGTTGCGCGAGGGAAGGCGCTGTCACAGTACTTCGATGGGGGGATGAGGCGACGAGGCAGTGACTCAGAAGCGTTGACGGAAGAGACACCCAGGTTGCTGTT
>CAZYHE010000120.1:2018-3924 GCA_964647225.1 uncultured Anaerolineales bacterium | reverse complement strand
GAGGGGATTATATCTTACATTTCGTGGAAACGGCAAATGTCGTTGCGCGAGGAAAAGTGCTTTCACAGCCCGCCGATGGGGGGTGAGGCAACGCGGACGTGGCGCAGAAGCGCTGATGGAAGAGCCATCCAGGCCGCCGTTCATCGCCGCCGCGCCGTGACCACCCCACCTTCACTCATCGCGCCCTGGTGAACAGCGAGACTGTTGCCTTGCTCTCCGATGGCTTTCACCTCGACGTTGTGAACTCCGCCCAAGCCCAGCCGCCGGCTTCCATATGCGCCGGCCACGATCAGACGCCCCTTTGCCGGCGAGTGCCTTCGCGAAGACGGGCTGCGATTTGCTGCGATATCACACACGGCGTCACCGATCCATTTTTAAATAATCCGATTCCAGACCCCAAGTAGTCATTATAGCACTTTGATAGCCTGTGCTATAATATGCAAAGAAACACTCACCCCACAAGATCTGAGGAGGCATATGCGTTGCCTGATTACTGGCGGCGCGGGATTCGTTGGGACTGCGCTGGCGAACCATCTGGTTGAGGCTGGTCACCATGTGCGCGTCCTGGATGATCTGAGCGCCGGCGAGTCTGCGCGGCTGCATCCCGGCGCGGTCTTTACACGCGGCGATGTGCGCGACCGGCCCAAACTGTGGACGCTGCTCCAGCAGGTGGATTGCGTCTTTCATCTGGCCGCCCGCGTCTCGGTGCAGGAATCGGTCCTCTACCCGCGGGAATACAACGACGCCAATGTGGGCGGTACGGTCAGCCTGGTCGAGGCGATACGCGATGTCGGAGTGAAGCGGGTGGTCTTCGCCTCGTCGGCCACCGTCTACGGGCCGCAGCCGGTGCAGCCCGTCACCGAGGATGTTCGCCCGCGCCCGCTGGTACCCTATGCGGTGAGCAAGCTGGCCGCGGAGTACTACATCTTTGCGCTTGGGGAGTTGAACGGGATCGAGACGGTCGCCCTGCGCATCTTCAACGCCTACGGGCCGGGACAACGCCTGCCGCCGGTCCATGCGCCGGTCGTGCCCCTCTTCCTGAAAAGCATCCTGACCGGCACCTCGCTCGTCATCCAGGGCAGCGGCGCACAGACGCGCGATTTCGTCTACATTGATGATGTGGTCGCCGCCCTGGTGGCCGCGGCCTCGGCGCCCGGCGTTAGCGGGACGATCATTAATATAGGTTCCGGGGTCGAAACGAGCATCAGCCAGTTGATCGCGGATATCAGCGAGGCGACCGGCTGCCGGCCGCATATCATCGTGAACTCGCAGCTCAGCGGCGGGATCGCCCGGCTGGTGGCCGATCTGCGCCTGGCCCGCGAGAAGCTGGCGTACCGACCGGAGGTCTCGCTGCGCGCGGGGCTTGAGCGCACGCTCGCAGAAGATGCGCGCTTCAGATTAAAATAGGGGCGAACCGGGCGGCGGACACACAGACAGCGGGCCGGCTTTGATGCCGGCCCGCTGTCTGTGTGTCACGAAGGGCGCATCCAGTTTGACCGAGCCGCGCGACCGATCAATAGTGTACGACCACGGGCGTCCCGATGCTCGACCAATTGTAAAGCCACTGCGCGTCGGCGGTGCGCATGTTCACGCAGCCGTGGCTCATGGGGCGGCCGAAGTTGTTGTGCCAATAGGTGCCGTGAATGGCGTTGGCGCCGGCAAAATACATGACCCACGGCACGCCCGGCAGGTTGTAGCCCGGCCCGACCATCCGCTGTGATGAAATCTTGGTGCGGACGGCGAACCGACCGGTCGGCGTCCGCCGGCCGGCAACCCCGCTGCTGATCAGGCTCGAAAACACCGCGGTCTGTCCCTGGTAGGCCGTCAAACGCTGGCTGCTCAGGTTGATGTCTATCCACCGGCCCGCCACGGGCGCCGGCGCGGGGCCGCTGCCGGGCTTCGGCGC
>CAZYHE010000120.1:0-1918 GCA_964647225.1 uncultured Anaerolineales bacterium | reverse complement strand
GAAGCATGACGTTCTCCTCGGCTGGCCCATGCCAGCCCGCTGTATTTGGGTCGGGCAAACACATACACGGCGATTGTACAGGTGTTGCACAGCTTAAGGCTATTTATAGCAGACTACCTTACATTTGTCAATCCCCAAAATCTACCGGCAGCAATTCCAAACGTGAATCAGGCGACAATGACAGCGGCCCACGCAAAACTCTGCACCGCATCTGGCGGCGGCGTCCTTTGCGATGGTAAGGCTCTGTGGTATACTCCGGGACTGGCGCGGTCGGACGCAACGCGGAACGCCCCGTTGTTCCAGGCGCCGGCCAGAACGAACATGGGAGC
This sequence comes from uncultured Anaerolineales bacterium, assembly GCA_964647225.1. Classification (GTDB taxonomy): domain Bacteria; phylum Chloroflexota; class Anaerolineae; order CG2-30-64-16; family CG2-30-64-16; genus CAZYHE01. The sequence continues at coordinate 1,589 of CAZYHE010000120.1, read as the reverse complement.
GTACCTGATGTCTGACAAGCCATTACTCCGGCTGGCGTGGCTGCCGCTGGCCGTGCTGATCATCTGCCTGGCGGTCTGGGCTGCGCCGGCTGCGGCGCAAGGGCCGGGGCCGGCGATTGACCAGGCGTCGTTGCGCTTGTGGCCCGAATATGATGACCCCGGCCTGTTGGTGATCCTCTCCGGCGCGTTCACCGGCACGGCGACCTTCCCACTCCAGGTGGCGTTCCCGATGCCAGCCGGCGCGCGCGGCATCCAGGCGACGGTGGTCACCGCGAACGGCGATCTGCTCTCCCAGCCGTGGCAGATCGTGGATGGCAAATTGACCTACACGCTGCCCGAACCGGCCTTCCACATCGAGTTCTACCTGGATCGGCCCGCGTCCGGCACGGCGCAGCCAGAGCGCGATCTCAGCTTCACGCTGGAGGCGGCCTACCCGATCAAAAACCTGGCGGTCTCCCTGCAGCAACCGGCGCGCGCCACCGGTTTCTCTGCCACGCCGCAGCCAGAGCAATCACTGCAGGGCAGCGACGGGTTCACTTACTACACGATCAACCGGACCGATCTGGCGGCCGGCGCCCGGCTGCCTTTCAACATGCGCTACACCAAGAACGACCAGGGGCTGTCGGTCGCCCAGGCCCAACTCGACACGACCGCACCGGCGCCGGCCCCCGCAGCGGTCAGCCCCAGCGCATCCGCGGGCGGGTTGCCGCAATGGCTGCCCATCCTCCTGATTAGCTTGGGCGTGGCCGCGATGGCCGGGGCGGTCGGCTATTGGTTCTTGCGCGTGCGTCCGGCGGACGCGCAAGCCCCGGCCGCGGCGCGCAAACGGCCGGCCGGCCAACCGAAGGCCGGACCATCGGGCAAGCCCATTTTTTGCACGCAATGCGGACGCCAGCTCGCCGCGGCCGATCGCTTCTGCGCGAACTGCGGCGCCGCGCGCAAGGGTTAGTGCGTCGGCCGGGAGTAGAGGGATGAGAGAGACCCAAATGAGTGTGATGATACAACGGCTGGCGGGCGTGGGCCTGGCGGTGATGATCCTGGTCGGGATCGTCACGCCGGTCTGGGCGCAGACGCCGACGCCGAACCAAATCAACGCCATCGCCAAAGAGCTATGGTGCCCGCTGTGCAACGGGGTGCGACTCGACAACTGTGAACTGCAGGCATGCATCCAGATGAAGGAAGTCATCGCGCAGAAGCTCATGGCCGGGGAAAGCCGGGACCAGATTCGCGCCTACTTCGTCCAACAGTACGGGGATGTCGTCCTCGGCGCGCCGTCCAACGAAGGATTCAACCGCGTGGTGTGGCTGATGCCGGTGCTGGTCGGCCTGGTCGCCGCGGGGTGGCTGGTCTTCCTTGTGCGCTCCTGGACCAAACGCCGCCTCCCGACTGCAGCCGTTTCCACAAAGCCCGCCCCCTCTGCCACCGCGTCGAAGGATGCCTATCTCAAACGCGTGGATGAGGAGTTCAAGCAGTACGAGTGACAGGAGACAGGAATCAGGGGTCAGGAGACGGCGGGTAGGGCGCAAAGACTGATAACTGATAACCGATCACTGAAAACTGTCGAAGGTGGACGAAGGACTACGGACGCA
>CAZYHE010000119.1:0-10020 GCA_964647225.1 uncultured Anaerolineales bacterium | reverse complement strand
CGCTCAGCGCGCTGCTGCGCGAGTGGGTGGACGAGCGGCTGGATCTGCCGGCCGGCGCGGCGAGCTAATACGTGTCAGGCATGTCGTTCAGCCAAACCAACTCATGCGGCAATTATTACCGCCGCACCATTGGGTAATCAGGCGCGCCACGACTTGGGTTGCGGTCAGCACTTCGTCCAGCGGGACAGATTCGTTGACGGCGTGCGCCAGGGCCACGTCGCCCGGTCCATAGTGCGTCGCCGGGATGCGGCCGTGGTTGATGAACAGGCGCATGTCGGAGCCATAGGTCACGCCGCGCAGGCTGGGCGGTGCGCCCACCACCTGCTGGTGCGCGGCGCTGAGGGCCTGGATCAGCGGATGATCCGAGGGCGTTTCCGCGGATTCGAATTGGCCCTCGAACCAGTCCACGCGTGGCGGATGCTCACACAGCCAGGGGTCGGCGGCAGCGGCGCGGGCGACCGCTTCTTCCAGGGCGCGGCGGGCAGCCGGATTGGATTCGCCGGGCAGGACGCCGAAGCGGCCTTCGGCTACAACTTCCTCCGGCACGGTGGAGTGCCAGACCCCACCTCGCACCGTGCCGATGTTGATGGGCGCAATGCAATCCGGATCGTCATACAGCGGATGCCGGAAGGCTTGGCGTCGCTCGGCTTCCAACGCGTTGATGGCGTGCAGGAGCAGGGCGAATTTCTCGATGGCGCTCACGCCGCGCGGTTTCATGGCGGCATGGATGGCGCGGCCGGGCACGGTCAGGCGGAAGGTCAGCGCGCCGGACTGCACGGGTGAAATCGCCAGGCGGGTCGGCTCGAGCAGAATCGCGCCGTCGGCGCGGTAGCCCTTGACGAGCGTGGTCAGGGTACCGATCCCGCCCGATTCTTCGCCAATCACACTCTCAATGAGCACATCACGGGCTGGGCGGAAGCCGAGACGCTGGAGCGCCTCCACAGCGAAGATCCCGGCGCACAACCCGGCCTTCATATCGCACGCGCCGCGGCCGTACAGGCGGCCCGCGCGGAGCGCGCCGCTCCAGGGTGATTCGCGCCACAGCGCCAGGTCGCCGGGTGGGACGACATCCACATGGCCGTTGAGAATGAGCGAGCGCCCTTCCCCAGCCTGGGTCCCGCGCCAACGACCTATCACATTGATCCGGGCGTCCGGAGAAAAGCCATCATCCGCAAAGGCCGGGTGCTGGCGCAGTTCATCGAAGCGCGCGGGGACGATCTCCACTTCGAGGCCCAGCGATGCCAGTTTCTGAGCAACCAGCGCCTGGGCTGGTTGCTCTTGATCGGGCAGGCTGGCGCATTGCACGAGCTGCTGTGCGAAAGCGATCAGATCGGCGCTGATGGCCGTCACCGCGCGGCCGATAGCGGAGCACATATCGGGCGAGAAGGATACGATGGGTTCCTCTTGGGTTGTCGAGTTGGCAGTTGCGCCATCCGTGCGAGAGGGCGATTGGGTCAATGTCGTTTGAGCTGATCGAGCGGCGGCTGCAGATCGGACGGCAGCGGCGAACGATAGACCCGCCCTTCCATGCGTGTGCGCCAATCCGCCTGCACCTGCGCCAACAAGTCCGGCTCCGTCAGCAAGTCAACCACGGTGGCCGCCATCACTTTCGCCGCGAAGAGGGTGGACTTGTGGCCGATGCTCGTGCCACTGACCGCCGTGTGCTGCCACGAGTGGCCGGGTGCGCCCAGCACGAAGACCGCCGTGCTGAACTCGACCGTTGGCGTGTTCCAGGAGACATCGGCGACATCGGTCGAGCCGCCGCCCCCTTTGCGCTCCTCACCCCAGGGATCGTAGATGCGCGTGTTCAGGCACACATCCATGAGATCGAGCGCGTCGGGGAGCAGGCTGCGCTCAAGCACGGCCCGCTTCTCCTGCGGTGTGATCGTCTGGCCCAGCTCGGCGGCGAATCTCAACTCTTCCCCGGTATAGGTCGGTGCGCCGAGCGTGCGCATGTTGGCGACGATGCGTTCGGCCAGGGGGCGATTCTGAATGCTGTTGTGTGCGCCGGCGAGGAACTGCACTTTGTGCGTCGTGCCGGCCATCAGATCAGCCCCATCGGCGATGCGCAGAATCCGCTCGTAGTATTGGTCAACAAGCTCCCGGGTCGGCGCACGCACGTAGTACCAACTGCGGGCATAGGCCGGCACCACGTTCGGTTCGTGCCCGCCCTCCTCGATGACGTAGTGGATGCGCGCCTCTTGCACGACGTGTTCGCGCATGTAATTCACACCCGTGTTCATCAGCTCCACGGCATCGAGCGCGCTGATCCCCTGCTCGGGGGAGCCGGCGGCGTGGCTGGCCTTGCCGAAGAACTCGAACTTCACCGAGTTCATGGCGTTACTGCTGCCCATGAAGACGCCGTTGACCGCGCCGGAATGATGCCCCAGGCACGCGTCAAGCCCGTCAAAGATGCCATCGCGCACCATGAAGATCTTGCCGATCAACGTCTCTTCGGCCGGACAGCCGAAGCATTTGATCGTGCCCGCGAGTTGCCCGCTCTCCAGCGCAGCCTTGATGGCCAACGCTGCGCCCAGGGCGGTCGCGGCATAGGAGCAGTGGCCGCAGCCGTGGCCTGCGCCGCCCTCCGTCACCGGCTCTCGGTGAGGGACGTTCTTCTGCGATAGCTCCGGCAAGGCGTCCAACTCGGCCATCACGCCGATGACCGGGCGGCCAGCGCCGTAGGTCGCGACGAAGGCGGTCGGCATGCCGGCGACGCCGCGTTCGACCGCGAAGCCGTGCGCCTCCAGGGTGTCGGCGAGCAGTTTGCTGGCGGCGTATTCCTGCAGACCGACCTCCGGGTGTTCCCACATCTGTTGGTGGACGTCAACGATCAGATCGGCATGGGCCTCCACCCAGGCGAGGGCCGTTGTCTTGGCTGGTGTCATCATCATTCCTCCCATCGGATTGCCCCCATTATGCCTGAAAAGGCGCATCGCGTCCAGTTCGCTTGATTCCTCAAACGTAGGGGCGCATCATCGAACCACGCCAGCGCGGGCAGCTTGCAAACCCGACCTTAAAGTTTCCGCGTTTTGCTTGACATTGGGCCGAAAAAGGAGTATGCTGCGGGTGCCAATGTGAAAACTGCCTAGCTAAACCAGGGCAAAACAGAAGCCCGAAAGACCTCTCTGAAGGCGAAAGCTCAAGAGCGTAGTTGACCGGAAGTCTGAAGTACAGTTTGTCGGTGGCAGTTGGATCGGCGGCGAGGGCACCCCGAGAAATCGCAGGCATAAGCTAAGCCCTAAGCGGTTCCAGGAGACTGGACTTCCTCGGTGGCTGAACCTGAATGCGACGCCAGAGAAAAGGCGCCAGCGCAGGGGAGAGTCGTAATAACGAGACGAAAACAGGGCTAGGGAGTAGGGAAGGCTGAGCGGTTGCTTGGGGTCCCTCTATTTAACGGGCACGCGCGACGCGGGGCCGCATGTTTACCATGCGGCCCCGCTGTTTTTATTGCGTTTTTGTATCCGACCCCACGCGGGCACGTCGGGGCGATCCCCTCTGTGGTTGCCCCCTACGACGTGAGGTTGAGGACGTCCGGGCGCAGTTCTGCCACAAACGGCAGGTGGCGATAGGCTTCGTGGTAATCCAGGCCGTAGCCCACGACGAAGCGCGCGGGCAGATCGAACCCTTTGTAGCGGATCGGGATGTTCACCAGGCGATGCTCCGGTTTGTCGAACAGCGTACACACCTCCAGGCTGGCCGGGCCGCGCGTTCGCAGGACGCGGAGCAGGTAGCTGAGGGTCAGCCCGGTGTCAATCACATCCTCGACGAAGATCACGTGTTGCCCGGCCACGGTTTCATCCAGGTCTTTGATCAGGCGCACCGGGCCTTTGGCCTGCCCCCGCGGCGCATAGCGCGAGATCGCCATGAAATCCAGGCGGGCGGGGATGGTGACGGCCCGCAGCAGATCGCTCATGAAGAAGACGACCCCTTTCAGCACGCCCACAAAGAGCGGGTTGGCGCCGGCGTAGTCCCGGCTGATCTGGTCGCCCAGTTCGCTGATCCGTTGCTGGATCGCGTCCTTCGATAACAAGACGCGGCCGATGCCTTGCATCAGTGGGCCTTGCTGCATCGGGGAGACGGTGGGAGATGTTGCCTGCATCGGCGATTGCTCCGTAGCGTTACAGTTCGTTGGCCATCATGTCTGGATAATCCTGCACCCCGAACTTCACCATCAACGAGCGGATGTCACCGCGCTTGAACAGCTTGATGTTGATTTCGGGGTAAAGCTCCTGCAAGCGCCGCAGTTTGTGATTCTTGTGGCGCACCTGCTTGGGCTGCATCGTGGTCAGCTCGACGTACAGGTCTTGATCCGGCAGATAGAAGTCCGGCGAGAACGCCTCGGTCATGTTCCCCTGTGCGTCATATTCCAGCGGGAATGTGCGCGGCTCGTACAGCCAGGGGATGCCATAGAAGTCCAGGATGCGGGCGAATTCTGCTTCGACGGGGTGGGAAAAGGGCGGTGGAACCTCCAGGCTCATGGGCGCGCCTCGTCGGTGTCTTGGGATAGGTGGTCGGCCGCCAGGCAGACCAGAGCGGCGGCGTCTTCAACGCGTAACTGCGCCATGTTGATCATCAGGTCGTACAACTGCGGGTCATCCCAGGCCGCGCCGTAGTGCCGGCGCAGATAGGCGCTCCTGGCCCGATCCGAGGCCGCGATCCGGGCGGCGGCCGCCTCGACCGACACGCGGCAGCGCTCGGCCACGCAGCGGACGCGTGCCGCGTGGGGCGCGCTGATCCGCACGTGCAAGACGCCGGCCTGCCCGGCGAGCACGATCTGGCCCCCGCGGCCGACCAGCAGCACATTGCCCCCGGCGGCCAGGTCGCGAATCACCTGCTCGACGGTCGTCCGATAAAGTTGAAACGCGGCCCGGCCCGGTTTCAGACCCAACAGGCCCAGCTCATCAATCTCGGCCAGCGCGACCTCGGGCGCGCCGGCCTGTCTGGCCGCCTGGTTGATCAGCTCGCGGCCGATCAGCCGCAGCTTGAGGCGCTCGGCGACCGCGACTGCCACATCGTCGCCGCGGCTGCCGAGTTCGCGCGAAAGGGTGATGACAGGCATGGAACCCTCCTGATCGGATGACACCATCGCGTAGAGACGTTGCATGCAACGTCTCTACGCCGCTCCTTTCCCCAACCGCTCCGCCAATCCCGAAAACCGTTCCTTCGCCCGATCCGCCTTGACGGCGATCCCGATGGCGCGCGGACTGCCCACCAGCACCACCAACTTCTGCGCGCGGGTGACCGCCGTGTAGAGCAGGTTGCGCTGGAGCATCATGTAGTGCGTGGTGAGCAGCGGCGCCACGATCACCGGAAACTCGCTCCCCTGCGCCTTGTGGATGCTGATGGCGTAGGCATGCACCAGCTCATCCAACTCCAAGAAGTCATACGCGACCGTGTGCCCGTCCATGCTGACGCTCAGGACTTGATCCTCCAGGTCAATGCCGGCCACGCGGCCCATATCGCCGTTGAAGACGTCCTTGTCGTAGTTGTTGCGGATTTGCATCACCCGGTCGCCGGCCCGGAAGACGCGGCCGCCCACCAGCCGCTCGGTCGTCTGTGGCCCGCCGGGATTGAGGGTGGCCTGGAGCCGGGCGTTGAGCGCCGCCACCCCCACCTCGCCCCGGTGCATGGGCGATAACACCTGGATGTCTTCCGGTTTGAAGCCAAATTTGCGCGGGATGCGTTCCTGGACTAACTCGACGACCAGGTCGGCGGCCTTGAGCGGGTCTTCCTCACGAAACAGGAAAAAGTCCAGCGCGTTGCGATTGTCCAGGATCGGCATCTCCCCCCGATTGATCCGGTGAGCGTTGGTGATGATGAAACTGCCCTCCTCCTGGCGGAAGATCGTGTCCAGCCGCACAACGGCGCAGGCGTCAGGAGTCAGGAGTCGGGAGTCAGGAGAACGACCATTCACTGACCCCTGATCCCTGACTCCTGATCCCTGGCTCCTGATCCCTGTCCCCTGCTCTACGGCCTCGATCACATCGTTCAGCACATTGCCCGCGCCCACGCTGGGAAGTTGATCCACATCGCCGACCAGCAGCAGGTGCGCGCCGGGGGGGATCGCCTTCAGCAGGTTGTTGGTCAAGATCAGATCCAGCATCGAGGCTTCATCCACGATGATCAGATCCGCCTCCAATGGATTTTCCTCGTTGCGGCTGAACTTGAATCCCTCCGCGGGTTTGACCTCCAGCAGGCGATGGATCGTCTTGGCGGGCCGGCCGGCCGCTTCGCTGAGCCGTTTGGCCGCCCGGCCCGTCGGCGAGGCCAGCACGGTCTTGACGCCCGCGGCCTCGGCCAGGCGGATGATGCTGCGCACTGTGGTCGTTTTCCCCGTCCCCGGGCCGCCTGTCAGGACGGTGACGCGGTGGGTCAACGCGGCCTGCACCGCTTCCATCTGGCGCGGGGTCAGGGCGCGGTGATCTTGCGCTTGCAGCGCGGCGAACGCGGCCGGCCAATCGAAGCGCTGGAAGAGCGCCAGCCGATCGTCGCTCGCTTCGGCCAGCCGGCGCAGCCGGTTCGCCACGCCGACCTCGCCGTAGTAGAAGGGGATGAGATAGACCGGGCGCTCCTCGGCCAGGTGGAGTGGCGCAGTCGGTTCGTTGCCCTCCACGCGCACCTGGGCCTCCTCGGCCAGGCTGGCGATGCCCTGCGTCACCAGCCCCTCGGCCACCCCCAGCATCTCGCCGGCCCGCCGGGTCAACTCGACCGCGGGCAGATAGACGTTGCCCTCGTCGGCGGCCTCGCTGAGCACATAGGCGACGCCGGCCGCGACGCGTTCGGGCGCGTCCTGCGCGATGCCGATCGCCCGCGCGATCTTGTCCGCCGTGATGAAGCCGATGCCGAAGATGTCGCGCGCCAGCCGGTAGGGGTCGTTCTGGACGATCTCGATGGCGTCATCGCCGTAGGCTTTGTAGATCTTGACGGCCAGACCGGTGGAAACGCCGTGACTTTGCAGGAAAAGCATCACCTCTTTGATCTTCTGCTGTTCGGCCCAGGCGCGGGTGATCAGATCCACACGTTTGCGGCCGACGCCGAGCACCTCATGCAGGCGTTGCGGCTTCTCCTCGATGACTTGCAGCGTTTCCAGCCCGAATTTGCGCACGATGCGTTTGGCCGTCACCGGGCCGATGCCCTTGATCAGCCCGCTGCCCAGGTATTTTTCAAGGCCGGCGATGGTGGCGGGCAAGATCGTGCGGATCGTTTCGGCCTTGAACTGCCGGCCATATTGCGGATGCGCCATCCACGCGCCGCCCAGCTCGACCGACTCGCCGACATTGATGCCGAGCATGTTGCCGATGACCGCGACGGTATAGCTCTGCCCGTCCGGCGCCAACTGCGCGACGGTGTAGCCGTTCTCTTCGTTGTGGAAGGTGATCCGTTCGATTGTGCCGCGCAGCGTTTCCAGCATGGCCCTCAGCGCTCCTTGCCCCTATTTTACCGCACTCGCGCCGAATCCACCAAGGGCGCGCGCAAATTGCGGCTGTGCCAGACCGTGCTATAATAGGGTATATCTCGCAGTGGACACAGGATTTCGTTGTCGGGCAGTTGAAGGATCAGAGGAGCGGACCATGACTCAAGCAGCCGTGATCTATGCCAACAAGCGCCAACGTGCTAAACTGACGCAGCAGGGTATTCCTTTCGCCGCGGTGTACGATGACTACGTGCTCTCCAACGTGACCCCCGCGCAAGTCGCCGATCTGCGCACACAGGGGTACGAGATCGAGCTGCAAGAGCAGCCGCCGGTCGTCCAGGTGCGCGGCCGTTCGGTCGCGATGATCTCGGCCGAGGCGGATGCGCCCGCCGCGGGGCCGATCCGCCTGCGGGATTTACAGGTCGTCCGGCCCGGCCCGCCCCCCGATGCGTTTGGGCCGGGGCCGCATTACTACCTGGTGCAGTTCATCGGGCCGGTCAAAGGCGAGTGGCTGGCGGAGATCCAGACCCACGGCGGCCGCATCCACGATTCGATGCCCCCGTACTCGTATATCGTCGGGCTTGACCAGCCGGCCTACGACTGGATCACGACTGCGCCGGCGTATGTGCGCTTCGTCGGTCATTTCACCCCCGAGCTGCGGCTCGATCCGGGCGTGCGCGAAGCTTTCCCCCGCCCGCCGATGATCGGGCGCGCGCAGCTTTACGACCGGACATCTGCCGAGCAAGCCCCCAAATCCACGGCCGAGCGGGTGTCGAACACCTTCGTGGTGCGTTTCTTCGACGCAGAGGATCTGGCGCAGGGCATCCCGCAACTTAAAGCGTTGGGCGCGACCGTTGGCAGTTACGATCCGGGCGCAACGATCCTCAGCGTGAGTTTTGCCCCCGATACGTCCGATATCGCCGCCAAGCTTGAGCAAATCAGCCGGATTCACGGGGTCAAACTGGTGGAAGGCCACAAGCTGCGCCAACTTTACAATAACATTGCGATCGGCCTGATGGGCGGTCAAGACTTGAGCCGCCCAGCCTGGTTGGGCCTCAGCGGCCGCGGCGAGATCGTCGCAGTGGCAGATTCCGGGCTGGATACCGGCGACCCGAACACAATCCACCCGGATTTTGCCGGGCGCGTGGTGGCCCTCCGCAGTTGGCCCGTAACATCCGATTGGTCCACAGTGGTCACCAATGTGGGCGGCGACGACGGCCCGGCCGATGCGCGCTCCGGTCACGGCACCCATGTCGCCGGGTCGGTTTGCGGGAATGGCGCTGCGTCGGTCGCGGTGGAGCGCGTCCCCATCCGGGGCCTGGCCGCCGAAGCGAAGTTGGTCTTCCAGGCTGTCGAGCAAACGCTGCACTGGACCGACGCCTATCGGCTGGAGTACCTCCGCAGATACGGCCGATATCCACCCCCCTATGGGCTGGCGGGGCTGCCGATTGATCTCAAGTCCTTTTTTGAACAATCGTATAACGCCGGCGCGCGTATTCACAATGACAGTTGGGGCGGCGGTGATTTCGGCGAATACGACAGCTACGCAGAGGCGGTGGATCGGTTCATGTGGGAGCACAAAGACTTCCTGATCCTGTTCGCCGCGGGCAACGACGGATCGGATGCCGACTGCAACGGTGCGGTGGATGTGGGCAGTGTGACCCCGCCGGGGACCGCCAAGAATTGTCTCACCGTCGGCGCGGCGGAATCCGCGCGCAGCGATGGCGGCTATCAGTCCAGTTACGGCCAGTTGTGGCCCGGCAACTATTCGGTGCGTCCGCTGCATGATGATAAGATATCGGACAACGGGCATGACGTGGCCGCCTTCAGCAGCCGCGGGCCGACACAGGATGGCCGTCTCAAACCCGATCTGATCGCGCCCGGCACAAACATCCTGTCGGTCCGTTCGCAGGCGCTCCAGGCATCGGCCAAGGGGTGGGGGCTTTATCTGCCGCTGCCGGATAAGTACATGTTCGATGGCGGCACCAGCATGGCGACGCCGTTGGTCACGGGCGCGGCCGCCGTGGTGCGGCAATATCTCCGCACGGTCAAGGGGCGGCGGGCGCCGTCCGGCGCGCTCGTTAAAGCCACCCTCATTCATGCCGCGCAATATCATGCCTACCGCTTCGAACAGGGCGCGCCGGGCCAGATGGCAGATATGTCACAGGGCTGGGGACACCTGGATCTGATCAGCGTGCTGGCGCCGCCGGCTCCCATCCAGGTGCGCTGGTATGACAACGTGAGCGGCTTGAATACCGGCGAAAGCATGCGGTGGAGTTGCAGCGTGCGGGATCCGCGCATGCCGCTCAAGATCACGCTGGCGTGGTCCGATTACCCCGGCAACGCCGGGCACTATCCCAATCTGGTCAATGACTTGGATCTGGTCGTGACCAGCCCGTCGAACAAGGTTTACTACGGCAGCGGCGGTGCGCGGCCGAGCGATGGCCGGCCCGACCGGGTGAACAACGTGGAGCGCGTGATCCTTCCCGCGCCCGAAGCCGGCCGCTATCAGATCCGGATTCGCGCCTTCAACGTGCCCCACGGCCCGCAGGACTTCGCGCTGGTCTATTCGGGGGGGATTTACTGAGGCTGAGGCCAAGGCT
>CAZYHE010000118.1:2607-10031 GCA_964647225.1 uncultured Anaerolineales bacterium | reverse complement strand
GCCGCCAGTTCGCGCGGGAGGTGCGTCTCGAACGGCTCCCAGGCGATCCATTCGCCGCTGAGGTAGCCGGTGTACGCCATCCCTTGCAGCAGTTGCACCGCGCGGCCGTGGTCAATGTCGCCCGTGCCGATGGGCAGCAGCTCCAGTTTGTCCAGGCTGGACGAGCCGTCGTGGAAGTGGACGTGGCGGATCCACGGCTGGACGATGGCGAACGCCTCGTCCATGCTGATCTGCCCCTGGCGGATCGGGTGCATGATGTCCCAGTTGATGGCGATCGCCGGATGATTCACGCGGCGCATCACTTCGGCCAAGTGCGCCGGGTGCGACCAGTCATCGTGCGTTTCGATGCAGACCGTGACCCCGCGGGCCTGGGCCTGGCCGGCCACCTGGCTGAGCGCGCCGGCCAGCAGCTCGATGCCTTGCTCCCGGCTCACGCCGGCCGGCAGTTGGCCGCCGAAGACCCGCAGCCGTGGGCAGCCCAGGTCGCCGGCCAGGTCAATGCAGCGCAGCGTCTCTGCCACGTTTTCAGCAACCGTCGCCGGGTCGGCATATTTGCACGAGGTCGCCAGGCAGGCCAACGCGATATCGCCCGCAGCCACTTGCGCCCGGATCGCGCGGCGCGCATCCGCGCCGATCGTCGTCTCGATGCCGTGCTTGTGCCCGGCCGCCAGCCGCGGCTCGATGCCATCGTAGCCCAGCTTGCCCGCCAGCGCCAGCAGCTCGGCCAGGGTCAGTTCGGGACAGGAAAAGCTCATGAATGCGTATTTCATAGGGTTTGCTCCTTGATATTCTGAAATCGTCCTCAGCCGACTTCCACCGCCCGCCCCAGCTCGGCCGAGCGATAGATCGCGTCGCTGATCTGCTGCACGACCAACGCCTGCTCCAGGCTCGTCTTGGGCGGCCGGCCCTCACGGATCGCCGCGCAGAAGTCCTGAGCGGGGCCATCATGCACGCGGGTTGCGTCTTCCTCGCCTTCCCAGACGACCGACGAGACCGCCCCGCGCTCGCTGTCGGCGGCGTCGAAGGTGATCACCTTGTCTTTTTCATTGACCATCCGCAGGCGCAGCGTGCCGTGGCTGCCGGCGATCTCCCAGGCCGAATCGGCCCGGCCGGCCATGAACTCGCCGCGCTCGTAGGTGATGACCGCGCCGCCTGCGCAGCGGATCAGCGCGGCCAGGTGTGTCTCGGCGTCCGAGTCGGGCGCGGCGCGGGATGCGTAGTGGCTGGGCAGCGTCCACGTCTGGCTCAACACAAGCTCCGGCTTCAACGACCAGCCGGTGACGCCGAGCAGATAGTCCAGATCGTAGCAGCCCCAATTCATCAGGATGCCGCCGCCGTTCTCCCCGCGGCGCAGCCGCCAGGTGGGGGGCGCCGCGGCCGGCGGCGCGCCCGCCGCCGTCAGGTTGCGCGCGCGGATCACGCGCAGCTCGCCCAGCGCGCCGGTCGCGATGAATTCCGTCACCGCCTGGGCCGAGGGGAGGAAGCGATAGCGCGACGAGCAGCAGCCGGCTGTCAGCGCGCCGCGCGCCGCGATCATCTGCGCCACCTGGCCGGCGTTCATCGCGACCGGCTTTTCCGTCAGCACGTGAATCCCGCGGCTGAACGCCTTCAGCGCCAGCGGCAATCGGCCCACGGCGGGGAACGCCAGCACCACCGCCTCGATCTCCCCGTCATCCAGCAGATCGGCCCCTTCGCTGTAGCGTTTGGGCACGCCGTATTGGTCGGCTACCTCGCGGGCCTTCGTTTCGATCAGGTCGGCCACCGCAGCCACGCGAATGAGCGGCGACCGGCTGGCCGCGGCCATGTGATGCCTTCCGATCACGCCGCAGCCGATGAGTCCCAGGGCAACTGGTTCCATGAATGCGCCTCCTTACTTTGCCTGCACATCGTACCATGTGCCGCGGTGAGGGCAAAATCAACCAGGTGCATTTGGTTGGCGGCTTGGATAATTGGCGGTTGGCGAGCGTTGTGGTAAGCTACCGGTCATGGACGGGTTGTCAGGCGAGGTGCGGCGCTACGCGCAGCGGTACGAGTTGTTTCGGCCCGGCGAGGCGGTGGTGGTTGGGGTGTCGGGCGGGCCAGATTCGCTGTGCCTGCTCCATCTGCTTCACGGATTGGCGCCGGAGCTGCGCTTGCGCTTGCATGTCGCGCATCTCGATCACGGCCTGCGCGGGGAGGATGCCAGGGGCGATGCGCGTTTCGTCGCCGAGTTCGCCGGCAGCCTGGGCTTGCCCAGCACGGTCGGCGATGCCGATGTCCGCGCGCTGGCCGCCGCGCCCGGCGTCTCGTTGGAGGAGGCGGCCCGGCACGCCCGCTACCGCTTCCTGGCCGAAGTCGCCCGCGCCATCGGCGCGCAGACCGTGGCGGTGGGACATAACGCCGACGACCAGGCGGAGACCGTGCTGATGCATTTCCTGCGCGGGAGCGGCCTGGCCGGGCTGCGGGGGATGCTGCCGAAGGCGCGGTTGGGGGCGTATCGGCTGGGGGAAGATGGCATTTCCCTGGCGGGACGCCGAACAAGTTCGGCACTCCGGAGTCCTCGACTTGTCGAGGTGGGCGGCGATGACCTCTGGCTGGTCCGTCCCTTGCTGGCGACCCCGCGCCGCGCCATCGTCGCGTATTGCGTCGCGCACGGGCTTCAGCCGCGCTTCGACCAGAGCAACGAGGACACGACCTTTTTTCGTAACCGGCTGCGCCACGAGTTGCTGCCGATCCTGGAGACGTACAACCCGGCGATCCGTGCGGTGCTGGCGCATACGGCCGAGGTGCTGGCCGGCGATCGGCAGATCGTGCGGGCCGAGGTCGAGGCTGCGTGGGAACGTGTGTTGTCTCAGGTCCCGCAACCCGTCGAGTCGTCGCCCTTCGACAAGCTCAGGGCGCGTGGCGCGGCGTTGGTGGTGAGTACGTCCCCTGAGCCTGTCGAAGGGGAGCTGTCTGACCTGCCCTTCGACCAGCTCAGGGCGCGTGGCGGATCGGCGCTTCACCTCGACCTGGCCGCCTGGCGCGACCTGCCCCTCGGCTTGCAACGGGCTGTGCTGCGGGAGGCCATCCACACGTTGCGCGCCAGCCTGCGCAACATCAACTGGGCGCATGTCGAGCGGGCAGTCTGGCTCGGCCGGGAGGGAACGACCGGGCAGAAGGCGACCCTGGCGGGCGGACTGGAGATCGAGATCGGCTACGATACCCTGCGCGTCGGCCCAGAGGCGCCAGCTCACGTGCCAGGCACGTCCGACAGCGCCGTAACACAATCCGCCGGATTGTCGTCGCCCGGCCAGGCGCAATCCAGCGGATTACGATGCGGACGCGCTGGCGTACCGCAGCTTACCGCGCCGCTCTCGCTGGCCGCCCCCGGCTCAACGCCGATCGGTGATGGCTGGCGTGTCGAGATTACATGCGCCGGCCGGGAGGTGCTTCCAGGCGACCTTGCCGGGGGGGGCGATCCCTGGACTGCGTCCATGGATGCCGATGCCGCCGGCCCTGAGCTTTGGCTGCGTCCCCGCCAGCCTGGCGACCGTTTTCAGCCGCAGGGGATGGGTGGGCACAGCATGAAGCTGAACGAGTTCATGATTAATCTCAAGCTCCCCAAAGACACCCGCGCGGGCTGGCCGTTGCTGATCGGCCGCGACGGGATCGCCTGGGTCTGCGGTTTGCGCGTCGCCGAATGGGCCGCCGTGCGCGAAACAACGCGCGACATCTGGGTCGTCAACTTCTCCCGCGCCCCCTGACTGGCGCGGCCGGAGGCAGACCACCAATCTACCAAGTCCCAATCTACCAATTGACCAAGTCCCAACCAACCATGTCCCAACCAACTAATCTACCCACCATCCATCTCCTGCCGGGCAAAGAGAAGCCCGTCCGCCAGCGGCATCCGTGGATCTTTTCGGGCGCCATCGAACGCACGCGCGGCGAGATCGCGCCGGGCGGCCTGGTTGACGTGCTTGATGCGCGCGGCGATTGGCTGGCCCGCGGCTACGCCAACCCCCGGTCGCAGATCGTCGTCCGCATCTTGACGTGGGATCGCGACGAGGCGCTTGGCCCCGATTTCTGGCGCGGACGACTGGCGTCCGCTGCGGCAGCGCGGGCCGACCTGGCCGCCAACCCCAGCACCGACTCCTATCGCCTGGTCTACGCCGAGAGCGACGGCCTGCCCGGCCTGATCGTGGATCGCTACGGCGATTGGCTCGCCGTGCAATTCCTGACGGCCGGCGTCGAAGCGCAGCGCGAGTTGCTGATCCCGCTCCTGGCCGACCTGTTCGGCCCGGCCGGGATCGTGGACCGCTCGGATGTGGCGGTGCGCCGGCAGGAGGGCCTGCCCTTGCGCAGCGGCCTGGCCTGGGGTCAGCCGCCGCCAGCCGCCCTCGAAATCGTCGAGAACGGCCATCGCTTTCAGACCGATCTGCTGGGCGGGCAGAAGACCGGCTTCTATCTCGATCAGCGCGAGAACCGGCGCATCGTCGCCAGCCACGCCCGCGGCCGGCGGGTGCTCAACGCGTTCAGCTTCACCGGCGCGTTCGGAATTTACGCGCTGGCCGCGGGCGCCGCGCACGTGACCAACCTGGACAGCTCGCACGAGGCGCTCGTCGGCGCGGAGGCCGCGCTGCGCATGAACGGCTTCGATCCCGACGCGCAGGCCGAGGCGATTGCCGGGGATGTGTTTCAGGTGTTACGTGCATTCCGGGACGAGGGCCGGCAGTTCGACCTGATCATCCTGGACCCGCCGAAGTTCGCCCTGAACAAAGCGGAGTTGGACGGCGCGACGCGCGGCTACAAGGACATCAACCTGCTGGGGTTGAAGCTGCTGACGCCGGGCGGCCTGCTGGCGACCTTCTCATGTTCGGGGCTGGTCACGCCCGACCTGTTCCAGAAGATCGTCTTCGGCGCCAGCGTGGACGCCGGCCGCGAAGCCCAGATCATCGCCAAACTGGGCCAGGGCGCCGACCATCCGATCCGCCTCAGCTTCCCGGAGGGCGAGTACCTGAAAGGCTTGCTCTGTCGGGCCGTGGACGACCGATAGTGTGTCGCCCGGCGCATCCTTCGACTGCGCAGCAAAAAACGCTGCTCCGCTCAGGATGCTTCCGCCCTGCTGATTGCTGACACCTGATTCCTGATACCTGATTCCTGATACCATGCCATCCATCTACGAACGCAAAGCCGAATACTGGACACGCGACCTGGCGGATCGCGCCTTCGAGCAAGCGGTGAAGGCGGGCTTGACCGCGCTCGGCTGGGAGTTCCAGGATAACACGGCCGAGCATGACCGGCCGGATCTCTACATCTTCCGTCAGGTGCGCGACGAGCGAGTGCGGATCGCGTTGGAGTTGAAGGAGAAGCGCCAGTCCTACCGGTCGCGCTGGGCCGAGTTGTCGGGCGTGCCGGAAGCCGGACTCCTGGTCCTGGATGAAGTGGCCGCGCGCAAACTGCTGGCCTACGCGCCCCGCGCCGCGCTGTTGTTTTGGGATGAAACGCAGACCGTCCGGCCCTACGTCCTGTTCACGATCGTTGACCTGCTCTGCGTTCCGAAAGTGCGTGTCCAGCGGCCGATCGCTCTCAACTCGCCGCGACTCAAGGCCAAGTGGCTGCTCGATCGCCGCCACGGCCGGCTGTTGCCCGACCTGGACAGCGCGTTTGCCGCGATCGCCAGTTATGTGGAGCACGAGTTGTGGGATGACTTGTTCCGACTGGAAACACACGGGAATTTCGTTGGGGAAAGGGTTGAAACATTGTGAGGCGACTTGTCTCTTGGGTCACGATTTTGCTTGTGGCTTTGTGCGCCAGCACCGCGACGATTGCCATCGTGGATGCCACGACCGCGGCCGCGCAAAGCCCCGAACGTCTGGTGTTGGCCTTCTACTACACCTGGTTCGACGAGAATAGCTGGGGGCCTGGCCGCGTGCCCGATCTACCCGTCGCGCCCTACGTGTCGCGGGATCGCGGGGTGATGGGCCGGCACATAGATCAGGCCAAGGGCGCAGGGATTGATGCGTTCGTGGTGTCGTGGTACGGCCCGCGGGTCGAGAACAACCAGACCGAGACCAACTTCCGCGCCATGCTGGACGAGGCCGCGGCGCGCGGCTTCCGGCTGGCGCTCGATGTCGAAGTCGTGTCGCCCTTCTTCGGCGGCCCCGGCGACGTCCAGGCCGCGCTGCAAACGCTGCTCGCCACCCATGCGCAGCATCCGGCCTATCTCAAGGTCGGCGGGAAGCCGGTCATCTTCTTCTGGCGGCAGCAGCGGTTCGACATCGGCACGTGGGGCGCCATCCGCGCCGCGGTGGATGGGGGGCACAACAGCCTGTGGATCGAAGAGGGGGTGGATGTCAGCCCGCTCAGCGTGTTCGACGGGCATCACCTGTACAAGGTCATCTGGAACCCGCCGACCGACCTCTCGTACACGGCGAACAAATTTGCCCGTTTTGTGCGCAATGCCGCGGCCAACCTGGGCGCGCCGAAGGTCTACGTGGCGACCGCGATGCCCGGCTGGGATGATCGCAAGCTCGGCCGCGGGGACAGCTTCGGCATCGGCCGGGAAGGCGGCGCGGTCTACGAGCGCTCCTGGCAGGCCGCCATCGGCAGCGCGCCCGACTGGATCATCATCACCAGCTTCAACGAGTGGCCGGAGGGGACATACATCGAGCCGAGCCAGGCCTACGGCAACCGCTATCTCGAACTGACAGCCAAGTGGGCTGGGGCGTTCAAGAGCGCCACACTGCCGGCCCCGCAGGCGGCCGCGGCGCAAGCCGTCGCGCCCGCGCCCAAGCCGGCGGTTGCGCCGCCCACCCCAACGCCCCGGCCTTCGGCGCGACGCTTGATGAAGACTCGCCCTTTCAATCCTGCGTCGGGCGCGCGCGAACAGTGGGGCGGCGCCATAGACCTGAACGAACCCTAGCCGTCTATCAACAATCATCATTCATCATTACGAGGTGAGCCATGATTGACCCATCATACATCAAAGAGATCCTGATCCCAGAAGACCGCCTGCAAGAACGCATCTGCGAGTTGGGCGCGCAGATTAGCCGAGACTACGCCGGCCAAGACCTGTTGTTGCTGTCCGTCCTGAAAGGCAGCGTGCTCTTTCTGACGGACCTGATGCGCTGCATCACCATCCCACACTCGATTGACTTCATGGCGACATCGAGCTATGGGGCCAGCACCGAATCGAGCGGGGTGGTGCGCATCCTGAAAGACCTGGACGAGCCGATCGAGGGGCGCAACGTGCTCATTGTGGAAGACATCATTGATACGGGGCACACCCTCAGCTACCTCCTGCGCATGTTGCGCGCCCGCACGCCCAAGACGGTGCGCATCTGCACCTTGTTCAACAAGCCGGGTCGCCGTGAAGTAGATGTGCCGGTGGACTACATCGGCTTCGACATCCCGAACGAGTTCGTCCTCGGTTATGGGCTGGACTATGCCGAACTCTACCGCAA
>CAZYHE010000118.1:0-2507 GCA_964647225.1 uncultured Anaerolineales bacterium | reverse complement strand
GGCCTGGTCATCAGCGCGGCGCCGCCGGGAGAAGCCGGCCCCCAGGTGGATGCCGCGCAGGTATCCCCGGCCCAGCGCACTGCGCCGCCCGCGGCCAGCACGCCGCGCACCTACGTGGTGCAGCGCGGCGACACCCTGTCGGCCATCGCTGCACGTTTCGGCACGAGCGTGGCGGCCTTGGTGAGCCAGAACGGCCTGGCGAGCGCGGATCGCGTGGAGGTAGGCCGCGTCCTGCAGATCAGCACGAGCGCCGTGCCGCTGCCGGAGTTGCGCGGCGACGGCGCGCTGGCGCGCGTGCAATTTTGGCCGTGGCCGCCCGTCCAGGGCCAAACCCTGGCGATCTGGCTCCACACCCGCGCGGCCGTCAGCCTGACGCTGCGGTTCGGGACGAGCACGATCCCCGTCGTGACCGCGGGTCGGGCGAGTTGGGCGTTGGCCCCCATCGAGGCGCTCGCCGCCCCCGAGACCCGGCCCCTGACCGTGACCGCCGGCAGCATGGCCCTGGCGTTCCCGGTGACGATCCGGGCGGGCGTCTTCGAGGTGCAGGAGATCGCCGCGGAAGCCAGCGACCCGATCCTGAGCCAGGTCGCGAAGGTCAACACCGAGTATGCGCGCGTGACTGAGCTATTTGCGGGCCGGAGCGCGGGCGGCTGGACCCCGCGGGGCCGGTTCATCACCCCGCTGGCGGCCGGCGTGGCGTATGAGTTCAGCTCGCCGTTCGGCTCACGGCGCACCTACGGCAGCGCGGCCGGGTTGACCGCGCACGCCGGCGAGGATTACGCCGTACCGTCAGGGACGCCCGTGCTGGCGCCCGCGGCCGGCCTCGTCGTCCTGGCCGAGCCGCTTTTCGTGCGCGGCAACGCGGTGGTGCTCGATCACGGTCACGGGGTCTTCACGGGTTATTGGCATCTGGAGACGTTGGGCGTGAAAGCGGGCGAGCGTGTGGCGGTGGGTCAGGCGCGCGGCGCAGTCGGCAGCACGGGGCTGAGCACCGGCCCCCATCTGCACTGGGAGCTGCGCGTGGCGGGCGTGGCGGTGGATCCGTTGCAGTGGGTGGAGAAAGCGGCAAATAGCAAATAGCAAATCTGCAAATCGCAAATTGTGGGCGGCGGGATGCCGCTTGCTGATTTGCTGATTTGCAGATTTGTGTGCAGACTTACAACCGAGAAGAAATAGCTTCAGTAAATCACAAATCTCACGCAAAGGCGCAAAGCCGCCAAGATCAAACAAGGGTTCTTTGCGCTCTTGGCGTCTTTGCGTGAGCCAGAATCGTGATCCACTGAGTCTACTTCTTCTCGGGGGCTTCTTCGGCGCCTTCCTTGGCGGCCTTGCCCTTCGTCACCACTTCAACCTCGGTGGTGGGCGTTTCCCCTTCGGTTTCCTCGGTCGTGCCGGCGCGCGACAGCGTCAGGCTGAACACGACATGATCGGCCGGGGTCATGATGCGGACGCCGCTCGGCACGCTCAAGTGGCGCACGAGCAGTTCATCGTCCTCGGTCTTGAGCATAGCCAGATCGGCGACCAGATGGTTCGGGATATCGCTGGGCAGGCATTCGACCTCGACATGATCCAAGTGGCGCACCAGCACCAGATCGCCGTTGACCTTCATGGCCGGGGCCTCCCCTTCGGGTGCCAGCGGCACATTGAGGCGCAGCTTCTCGGTCAGCGACACGGCCTGGAAGTCCACGTGCAGCAGGTTGTGCCGCACCGGGTGGCGCTGAATCTCCCGTGTCAGGACCTGCAGCGGGCCTTGCCCCGCGATCTCCAGCGTCAGGAGGCCGGTGCCGGCCGCGCGCAGCGCCTTCTGCAGCGCCTTCGCGTTCACCGCGATGGCCTGTGCCTTCACATCTCCGCCGTAAACGATGGCCGGCACGCGGGCCACATCGCGCAACTCACGCACGGGGTGACGACCCGTCCCGCGCAGTTCAGCATCCAGAATAACTTTTTCCATCGGTCTCTCCCCTTGGCCCGGCCTGCTCGCCGGGATGTTCTTTGTCGTTGGCTACACCTGCCGGTGCATCAGACCCAAAGAATAGCCCGGCACAAGCCGGGCCTTGAATACAAAGTGCATCTATTCTACCCGAAATGCCCCGCTTCGTCAAAAGCGGGGCATGGGGTATGTTTGGCGGGCGGGCGGCGTCCTCGCGCCTGCCCTCACTGGCTGCGGATGATGAGCGGCAGGTAGCTCCGGTACCATTCTCGCATCGGTGTTGGTGTCACGGTCGGGGTTGGTGACGCTGTCGGCGTGACGGTTGGTGTTTTGGTCGGGGTCGGTGACGCTGTCGGTGTGACGGTCGGCGTTTCGGTCGGCGTCGGTGATGCTGTCGGCGTGACGGTCGGTGAGTTGGTCGGCGTCGGTGACGCTGTGGGTGTGACGGTCGACGTGTCGGTCGGCGTCGGCGACGCTGTGGGTGTGATGGTTGGTGTATCGGTTGGCGTCGGTGACGCTGTGGGCGTGACGGTTGGCGAATTGGTCGGGGTCGGTGACGCCGTGGGTGTGACGGTGG
>CAZYHE010000117.1:0-10035 GCA_964647225.1 uncultured Anaerolineales bacterium | reverse complement strand
ATCACTGTCGAAATTGCTGGGGCTGGTCCCCAGCTTGGCCTCGACGCCATCGTCCAGGCTGTCGCCGTCCGTGTCGGCCAGCGTCGGGTCGGTGCCGACCTCGGTCTCCACCGCGTCCGGCAAGCCGTCGTTGTCGGTGTCGGTGGTGGTGTCGGATTGCGCGGTGCGGATTGCGTATTGCGTGGTGCGTGATGCGGCTTGTTGATTTGTAATCTGCTGATTTGCGATTTCCGCGTTCGCCAACGGGTCTTGGTGCGGGTCCCAGTTGCCGGTCAACTGCGTTTTGAGATCGGTCGCAGTTTCCAGCTTCAAGTTTCCAGCTTCCTGTTTGGCCTGCTTCGCGGCCTGGCGCTCGAAAAACGCGACAGCCTGCTGGTCTTGCAGCACCGGCACGATGACCATCGAGAAGATCACCGCGATCACGACCGCGCGGTAGACTTTGCGGGAGCGGCGGGAGGTGATGAGGACGAAGAGGCAGAGAGCTACAAGGGCGAGAAGCAGGACGTACTGCGTATTGCGTAGTGCGTAGTCTGTGAGGCTCGATAGGGAGAGGCGCTGGGCAATCACCGCAAGAGTTCCGCCGTTGGCTACAGCAGCCGCGGTTTCCTGATACGGAATACGGAATACGAAATCCGTCGTCACATCCGCCTCAACCCGCTGGTTATCTTTGTCCGGCGGGTAGGCCATGTGGAGCGTCATGCGCAGGGGCAGGCCGCGGTCGTCGAGCGTGATGACACCCTGGCCGGTCATCTGTTGATAGGTGCGCGACGCGTCCAGGCTCAGGTTCAGCGGCAGTTCGCCCCGCTCGCGCAGATAGCTCTCCAGTTGGTCGCGCAGGTGGTTGGCAAAGGCGGGGCCGTCCAGATCGAAGGCAAAACGCGTGTACGATGAAGGGGTGACACGGTGCGGGGGTGACACGGTGACACGGTCTTCTTCACCTTGCCACCTTGTCACCTTGTCACCTTGTCCATCGAGCAAACGAACGTTCTTCACGCCCACCAGGTATGCCAGGAAATCCCCGCCGGGTGCGAAGCCGCCGGTGAAGTCCTCGGCCTCTTGCCACGAGCCACCGCCCTGGCGCGCCCAGGCACGTTCGCCCTCCATGCGGATTTCGGCGGCGCTGTCGGGGTTCGCCACGCTGCCCCCGCCGGTCCACAGCCGCATCGTCAGCGCCCGCGCCGGCAGATCCACATCCCCTTCCAGATGGAGCTGGTTGCGCGTGCTGCTGCGCCCCACATTGCCCAACGCCGGCGCAGGGTACGAGGTCTGCACAACGTCGCTGGCGAATTGGTAGGCGCCGGCATCTTGCGCCGCCCGCCAGGCGCGCTGGACGGCCTGCTCCGGGGTGAGCGCGCCGGCCGCGGCGACTGCCGGCCGAATCAGGCTGGTCAGCAGCAAGATCAGCGTGAAGAGTAGCGTCCAAGATGAAGTGCGGTGGGGAGCTTTCATGGTTGTCTCCTCTAGCCGGCGTCGGCCAGAAAACGCGAGTATTCAGACCTTTAGGGTCTCGCAGACCCTAAAGGTCTCGGTGCTGCAGGGTTGGCGTAAACGGTCGTTTGTTCTTCGAGAAACGTAAACAGCGCCGCCAGGTCGGCAAAGTAGTGACGCTCGGCCGTGTGGGGATTATCCACCGATGCGCGCCAGCTTGACACGCCATTGCGGTCGGGTTGCCACAGGCGCACCAGAAAGGCCATATAGTTCAGCGATTCTTCGGACATGGACGGACTCCCGATGATGCGGATGCGCGCTGATTTGTGCAGACTCAGTAGATCACAAATCTCACGCAAAGGCGCAAAGCCGCCAAGATCAAACAAGGGTTCTTTGCGCTCTTGGCGTCTTTGCGTGAGCCAGAATCGTGATCCACTGAGACTACAACGGAGGCATAATAGCAGAGAGACGCAATGGAAACGTTACGAGAACGTTAAATCGCGGCGGTTTGGTTGATCTTTACTGGTGATGTTATAATCAGGGTGTTGCTCGATCAGCGGCCTTTTCCGGTTTTGGCATGGAGCGCACAGTGCCCCGTCTATCTCTGGCCCTCTTCGGCGGATTCGACATCACCCTCGACGGCCAACCGCTTGTCGGGTTGAAGTCGGATAAGGTGCGCGCCCTGTTGGCCTATCTTGCAGTCGAGGCCACCCGATCACATCGCCGCGAGACGCTGGCCGGGCTGCTCTGGCCCGAATCCGCCGATGTTGCCGCGTTCAACAGCCTGCGCAACGCGCTCGCCAACCTCCGCCAGGCGCTCGGCGATGCCCACGCCGCGTCGCCGTTTCTCCTCATCACCCGTGACGCCATCCGTTTAAACCCCGACGCAGATTGTTGGCTCGACGTGACTGAGTTCGCGCAGTGCATGACGCAGAGCGACCGGCGCAGTTCCAATCTCCAATCGGCAATCCCCCTCTACCGCGGCCCGTTCCTCGCCGGTGTCTCCGTGAATTCGGCGCCGTTCGAGGAGTGGGCGCTCTATCGCCGGGAACAATTCCAAAGGCAGGCATCGCTGGCGCTGCGCAAGCTGACCACCCACCACGCTGAGCGCGGGGAGCACGCGCTGGCCCAGGGCTACGCCCGCCAGCAGCTCGTCCTGGAGCCATTCGACGAGGAGGCGCAGCGTCAGTTGATGCGCGCCCTGGCGGCTGGCGGTCAACGCAACGCAGCCCTGGCCCAATATGAGGCCTGTCGCCGCTTGCTCGCGGCCGAGTTGCGCATCGAGCCGGCGAGCGAAACGATTGGGTTGTATGAGGCGATCCGGGACGGTGCGTTTGACAAGGTGACAAGGTGGGAGGGTGACAAGGTGACTGCTTCTTCCCCTGTCACCGTGTCACCCCCGCACCGTGTCACCCCGTCACCGTTCGTCGCGCGCGAAGCCGAATTGGCGCGGCTCAATGACCACCTGGCGGCGGCGCTGGCCGGCCAGGGCCGCGTGGTCTTCGTCGTAGGCGACGCGGGCAGCGGCAAGACCGCGCTTGTGCAGGAGTTTGCCCGGCTGGCGATGGCCGCGCACGGCGACCTGTTGGCGGTCGCCGGCAACTGCGACGCGCAAGCCGGGGTGGGCGATCCCTACCTGCCCTTCGTCGAAATCCTGCAACTGCTCACCGGCGACATCGAGGCCAAACGGGCCGGTGGCGCGGTCACGCCCGAACACGCCCGCCGGCTCTGGTCGGCGTTGCCCCAGGCGTTGGAGGCGCTGGTGACGGCCGGCCCGGATCTGATCGGTCGCTTCGTGCCGGGGGCTGCGCTCCGCCTGCGGGCCGAAGCGTGTAGCCCGCCCCATCTGACGCTCCACGGGGAGGCTGCGCACTGGCGCGAGCAACTGGCGGCATTGGGCGAGCAGGGTTGCCAACTTTCAGAAAGTTGGCAACCCTCGGCGGAGCAACCCCAGATGCGCCTGCTCGACCAGGTCACTGCCGTGCTGACGACCCTCGCGCGCCGGCAGCCCCTGATCGTGATCCTGGATGATCTGCAATGGGCCGATGCCGGTTCCATCGCGCTGCTCTTCCACCTGGGGCGGCGGCTGGCGGGCAGTCGGATCTTGCTCCTCGGCGCTTACCGGCCGGAACCTTTCGCATCTATCAATTCAGTCGCCACCGAGTTGACGCGTCTATCGGGCGATACCTGCGTGAACCTGGCTGAGGCCGATGGCCGGCGCTTCCTGGATGCCTTCCTGGATCGTGAGCCGAATCGCCTCGACGCTGCATTTCGCGACACCCTCTACCGGCACACCAGCGGACAGGCGCTCTTCACCGTCGAGCTGCTGCGCGGCCTGCGGGAGCGCGGCGACCTGGTGCGAGACGCGGAGGGTCGCTGGATGGCCCGCCCCACCCCGTCGGGCACAACCGGCCCGGCTCCGGACTGGGAGCGGTTGCCCGCGCGCGTCGAGGCGGTCATCGCCGAGCGCATCAGCCGTCTATCGCCCGAATGCCGGACGCTGCTGGCGGCGGCCAGCGTGGAAGGTGAGGAGTTCACGGTCGAGGCGCTGGCGCGCGTGCTGGGGATAGATGAATTCGCGCTCGTCCAGCAGTTGAGCGGCCCGCTGTGCAAACAGCATCAGCTTGTCCGTGCGCAAAGCCTGCGCCGGTTGGCGGCTGGCGGCCGGCGGATCTCCACTTACCGCTTCCAGCACAACCTGTTCCAGAAATACTTTTACCGTGGTCTGGATGATATCGAGCGACCGCGTCTGCATGAAGCCGTGGGGGTCGCGCTGGAAAAGGTGTGTGACGGCGACGCCGCCGAGCTGGAAGCCTTATCTCCGCGGCTGGCGTGGCACTTCGAGACGGCCGGTCTGGCTGATAAGGCGATCGGCTATCTGGCATTGGCCGGCCGGCGCGCGATGCGACTGGCCGCCAGCGAGGAGGCGGTCGGCCACTTCACGCGCGGATTGGCGCTGTTGTGCGCGCAGCCCGAATCGGCCGCGCACGCCCGCCGCGAAATCGAGCTTCAGACGGCCTTGGGCGCGTCCTTGGCGGCCGCACGCGGCTGGGGCGCACCGGCGCGCACCACGGCGTTCGCCCGCGCGTTCGAACTCAGCCAGCGCGCGGGCGAGTTGACCGGCATCCTGCGGGCGATGCTCTTGCAAGCCGACCAATACCGGGCAGCCGGGGAGCCGGTCCGGTCACGCACACTGGGCGAGCAGATGCTCCTCCTGGCGCAGCAAACCCAGGAACCGCAACACCTGGCAATGGCGCACTACACCGTGGGCGCCAGTCTGTTATTCTGTGGCGACCTGATTCCTGCGCGCAGCCACTTGGAGCAAGGCGTGGCCCTGTGGGATCCCCAGAGCGATAATTTGCAGATGCCCGTTTTCGGCGCCGACCTCGGGGTGTTGGGGGCGAGTTGGCTGGCGTGGGCGCTATGGAGCCTGGGCTATCCCGAACAAGCGCGCCAGCGCAGCCAGGAGGTGTTGGCGCGCGCCACGGAACTGGCGGATTCGTTTGCGATCGGCGTGGCGCTCACGGTGGCGTGCCTGCCGCTGGCGGTCTTCCGCGGCGACGACCGCGCCGTCCGCGCGCACCTGGCCGCGGTGGCGCAGATCAGCACCGGGCAGGAAAACGCTTTGTTTCGGATCTGGCACACGATCTACTCAGGGTGGCTCCAGGCGCGGCAGGGTGAGACCGCCGCAGGGATCGCTGCGCTGCGCCGGGGGATGGCGACCTGGGAGGCCTCCGGCTCCCGCGGCGGCCGTCCCTTCCAGTTGCTGCTGCTGGCCGAGACCTGTCTGCGGAGCGGGCAGGTCGAACAGGGGGCGGCCGCTATCGCCGCGAATCTGGCATTGATCGAGGAGACCGGCGTGCGCATGTTCGAGGCGGAATCTCACCGGCTCGCCGGCGCGCTGCTTGAGTTGCAGCCGGCCGCAGGTAGCGCCGCACCAGCAGCTTGCTATCAGCGGGCGCTGGCCGTGGCGCGGCATCAAGGGGCCAAGATGTGGGAATTGCGCGCCGCGCTGAGCCTGTATCGCCTGCTGCGCCAGCCGGAAGATCGCGCCGCGGCCCGCCAGATGTTGTCTGCAACTTATGGCTGGTTTAGCGAAGGCTCTGATCTGCCGGATTTGGCGGAAGCACGACAAGTGGTATGTAACCCACCGTCGCGCGCGGCATCCAACTCAGATATGATTACGGCCTGGTGCTGAGGGTCGGCCCCAGAGAATTGCCAGCGCGCCATGAGTGGGAGTTTGGAGAGATGACGAGTAGGTTTGTGGTCTTGCGTAGAGATGCGGAGCGCGCTGCGCTGGGGGGCAGCCGGCGTTTCGCCATATTCTTCATCGCGGTCCTGCTAATTGTCGCGATTGCCGCCTGCCAGGCGCCGGCCGCGCCGCCGGCGGCCAGCCGGCCCGCGGCGGGTGGGCCGGCGGGCGTGCGCGCGCCGCTCCCGGCCGAGGTGTCGGTGGCTGAAGCGGCGAAAAAGCGCGATGCCGGCGCGTTCGTCCTGGATGTGCGCACGGTCGAGGAATGGAATGAGTACCACGTCCCCGGCTCGAAGCTGATCCCGCTCAACGAGTTGGGCAATCGCCTGGCCGAAGTGCCCAAGGATCGCGAGGTCGTGGTGGTGTGCCGGTCGGGCAATCGCAGCGCTACCGGCCGGGATTTGCTGCTCAAGGCCGGCTATCCCCAGGTGACGAGCCTGGCGGGCGGCCTGCAAACGTGGCGCAACGCCGGCCGGCCGGTCGAGTAATGGGTGCGGATCGCGGAGGCCGAACTTGTTCGGCGCTCCGGAGTCCGCGACACGTCGAGGATTTTTGACTTTTGCCCTTCACCAGGTCTCGACGATCGTCTCGCGTTCGGCAAAGGCCGGCATCCCTTCGGCCCAGAAATACCAGCGCACGGTTCCGGTCGCCCGACCGACCGAGACGACGCACGGTTGGCCTTCGGCATTGATCGCGTGGATGGTGACGCCGCCCTTGAAGCGGCGGTCGGCCGCGCGCAGATCGGCGATGGCCTCCCGGCAGGCCGCCTCGACGCTCAGCCCCATCTTCATGTAGAGCACGACCGCCCGCGCGGTGCCGCAGCGGATGGTCAGTTCGCCCATGCCGGTGCAGCCGGCCGCGCCGTAGCGGGTGTCGGCATAGGTCCCCGCGCCGATGATCGGCGAGTCGCCCAGCCGGCCCGGATATTTGTAGGCCCAGCCGCACGTGCTGACCCCGCAGGCGAGCGCGTCGGCCGCGTCTTTCACCAGCGCGATGGTCGTGCCTTTGGCGGTCTCCGGGTCGGCGGTCAGCCGCGCCCATTCGATCAGCGGGACGTCGGGCCACTGGCCGCGCACATCGGCGGGCACATGCGCGGCCAGCCACGCCTCCCAGCCTTCCCGCGCGGGCGCTTCCGTGCCGGCCGGCCCCGGCGCTGCGCCGATCTCGGCCGCGAACCGTTCCGCGCCCGCGCCCACCAGGAGGACATGGGGCAGCCGCTCCATCACCTGGCGCGCAATCGAGATCGGGTGTTTGTAGCCGCGCAGCGCGCCCACCGACCCGCTGTGCAGCGTCCCGCCCTCCATGATGCTGGCATCCAGTTCGGCTTCCCCCGTCAGGTTGGGCCAGCCGCCCAGCCCCACGCTGCGGCACTCCGGCGCGATCTCCACCGGCCGGATGGCCGCTTCCACGACATCGAGGGCCGCCGCGCCCGCGGCCAGCGCCGCCAGGCCGTCGGCGATGCCGTATTTACCCTCTGAACTGACCAGGATTGTCTTCGCCAAGGTTCAATCTCCGTTATTGCGTAGTTCGATGACTGTTTCGTACATGGCCTCAACATTGGCCCACGGGAAGCCCGGATCCACCTCCAGATAGAGCCAGGAGCCGCCGTCGCGGGTCGCGAATTCGTCCACCAACCGCACCAGGTAGTCGCGCACCTGATCGGGCGTGCCGCGCTGCATCAGCTCTCCGCGATCCGGGTGCAGTTGCACGGCCAGCCCCAGCGCCCGGCAGCGCTGCGCCAGGTCGCGATGGTCGAACACCGGCAGTTGCGGCCAGACCGCGTTGGCGCCGACCTCGGCCAGGTCTTCGAGGATCGGCCCGACGCAGCCGCAGGAGTGGAAGAAGACCGCCTTGCCCGCCCGCACGACCGGTTCCAGGAGCGCCCGGTAGCGCGGCTTGAAGAAGCGCCGCCAGACCTTCGGCGACATCAGCAGCGCCTGTTGCGTGCCGAAATCATCCCCGACCGAGATGGCGTCCGCGCCGACGGCCAGCGCGTTCTCGATGATGACCGCGTTGTAATCCATCAGCATGTCGGCCAGCCGGTTGATCTCCGGCGTGTCCTGGGCGATGTCAATCAGCACTTCCTCGAAGGGCCGCAGTGATTGCATCGTCTCGAAGATGCTGACCCCGCCGGCCAGGTGGTAGTAGGTGCGGCGATGGGCTGCGCCGGCGGCCTGGGCGCGTGCCAACTCTTCGCCCGCCAGCCGCGCGATGGCGGGCGGGCGGTATGTGTCGAGCCGGGCCATGTCGGCCAGCGGATAGCCGATGCGATAGCCCCACACGCCGTACAGCCGATACTCCCACGTCACGCCCCACGCGTCGGTCGCGATGCGATGGTAGCGGCCGTCCGCGTCGAAATCCTCCGCCGGCGGCTGCGGCAGGGCCAGGCGGCTCTGGTCATCGAAATCGTGCCCGCAGCGGCGCATCAGATCGAGCAGCTTTTGCCCGTGCTCGAACAGACCGGCCGGCGAGGGATGGATCTGTAAGGGGATGCGATCGGCCGGCCGGAAGGCCAGCGCGGCCTGGACCCGTGTGCGTGGCAGCATGGCGTTACCTCGATTCTGTGATTCTCCGACAGGTGTTCATCATAGCGCAGAGGGGCGGGTTGGGACAAATCGGGGGGCGCGCGGTGTGCGATCAGCGCCAATGAAAACGCGTTTCGGTTTCGAGGCTTTCGCCGGTTTGGTTAGTAACGGCAGAGATAGGCTAAAGCCTCGAAACCCGCGTGGCCGACCGTTGGGGCCGAAGTAATCCCCAGGGAGGTGCGAGATTGCTTCGGCGCAAAAGACGCTGCTCGCAATGACATTTTCATGCGCCGTGGCACCGCACACGGTATGAGTCGCTGACCTACAACCGGCCGGCGGATACCCCGCGCAGGGTCAGCTTGTCGGCCAGGTGGCAGGCGACGGCGTGGCCGGGCGCGATGTCGCGCAGCGGGGGCGCTTCCTGGCTGCACTGGGCGACGGCGTAGGCGCAGCGCGGGTGGAAGTAGCAGCCGGTCGGCGGTTTGGAGGGGCTGGGCACCTCGCCCGCCAGGATGATCCGTTTCTTCGGCGCGTCCGGGTCGGGATTGGGCACGCTGGAGAGGAGCGCCTCGGTATAGGGATGCCTGGGGTTGTGATAAAGCTCCTCGGTGTCGGCCTTTTCCACCAGCTTGCCGACGTACATCACCGCCACCACATCGCTGATGTGCTCGACTACGCTCAGATCATGTGAAATGAAGAGGTACGACAGGTTGAATTGTTCCTGCAAGTCCTGGAGCAAGTTGAGGGTCTGCGCCTGGATCGAGACATCGAGGGCCGAGACCGGTTCGTCCGCGATGATGAACTGCGGCCGGAGCGCCAGCGCCCGCGCGACCGCGATGCGCTGCCGCTGGCCGCCGCTGAACGCGTGGGGGAAGCGGTGCATGTGTTCGGGCAGCAGGCCGACGATCCGCAGCAGTTCGGCGACGACATCCTGCAGATCTTTGCCGCGCGTCACGTTGTTGACGACCAGCGGCTCGCTGACCAGTTCGAGCAGCGTCATGCGCGGGTTCAGCGACGAGCTGGGGTCCTGGAACACCATCTGCATGTTGCGGCGGATGTGCCGCAGCGTGTCTGGCGTGGCCGAGATCACATCCACCGCGCCCCGCTCGCGGTCGTGGAAGACCACCTCGCCGGCCGTGGGCGCGATGCCGCGCATGATGCAGTGACCGGTGGTGGATTTGCCGCAGCCGCTCTCGCCGACCAGGCCCAGGGTTTGGCCGGCCGGCACGGTGAAGCTGACGCCATCCACCGCTTTGGTGAACCCGACCAGCTTGCGGTTGAATCCCTTGACGATGGGATAATGCTTTTTCAGGTCGCGCACTTCGAGGATCGGGCGCTGATGGTTATCGCTCATCGGGTACCCTTTACTGATAGAGAAAACAGCGCACGGTATGTTCGCTGCCGAGATCAATCACCGGCGGCTCGTTGACATCACACAGCCCGGCCATGAATTTCACACAGCGCGGGTGGAACGGACAGCCGCTCGGCACCGAGAACGGACTGGGAACCATGCCTGAGATCGCTGCCAGCCGCGCCTGGCTCTTGCGTCCCAGCTTGGGGATGGACTGCAGCAGCGCCATCAGGTAGGGATGTTTCGGGTTGTAGAAAAGCTCGCGGACGGGCGCACGCTCCACGACCTTGCCCAGGTACATCACGATCGCCGCCTCGACCATCTCGGCCACCACGCCCAGGTTGTGCGTGATGTACATGATCGCCATCCCGAACTCTTCTTGCAGCTCGCGCAGCAGCTCCAGGATTTGCGCCTGGATGGTGACATCGAGCGCGGTCGTCGGCTCGTCGGCGATCAGCAGGCTGGGGCGCAGCGCCAAC
>CAZYHE010000116.1:0-10038 GCA_964647225.1 uncultured Anaerolineales bacterium | reverse complement strand
ACATGAAGACCGCCAGCAATTGGCCGGAGAGGATGACGCCCGCCAGGAAGCCGCCCAACGCTTCGGCCTTCAATGCGAAGCCAACCACGATGGGGATCAAGATGACCAGGATGCCGACCGGGAGCAGCTCGCGCTGCGCCGCCTCGGTGGAGATGGCGACGGCCTGGCGATAGTCGGGCACGACCCGGCCTTCACGCACGCCCGGCACATCGAACTGCTTGCGGACCACCGCCACCATGCCGTTTGCGGCACGTGCCACGGCCTTCACCAGCATCGAGCCGAAGAGGAGCGGGACCGCGCCACCGATCAACAGGCCGATGAAGACCCGCGGGTCGGCGATGTTGATGTACTCCAACGGTTTGCGGCCAAGCTCATGAAGCACGATGTTGATATCGGTCATGAACGCCCCGAAGAGGGCCACGGCGGCGATCACGGCGGAACCGATGGCGACGCCCTTGGTGATGGCCTTGGTGGTGTTGCCGACGGCGTCCAGATCGGTCATGATCTTGCGGGCGCTGGCGGGCATCGAGGCCATTTCGCCGATGCCATTCGCATTGTCGGAGATGGGGCCGAAGGAGTCCATCGAGACCAGGTTGCCGGCGTGTGTCAGCCCGCCGATACCGATGAGCGCCACGCCGTAGATGATGTACTGCGTGCCCTGACCGCCGTACACGATCACGGAGGTCATGATCGCGGCCGCGATCAGAAGGGCGGACCAGAAGCTGGATTCGTACCCTTCAGCCAGACCGCTGAGGATCGTGGTCGCCGGGCCGAAGCGGGTGCTTTTGGCGATCTCCTGCACAGGCGCCTTGTCGGTCGCCGTGAAATGCGCCGTGACGCGGTTCACGATGACGTTGAAGATCACGCCCATGGACACCATCGCGGCGGGCTGCCACCAGGAGCCTAAAAGCTCCGCCTTCGTGCCGGCCGCGACCGCGGCGATATTCTGGGTATGTACATAGACATAGGCCAGAATCAGCGACAGGGTGATGGTGATCACCGAGGAGACTTCGTAGGCGATCTCCATGGCGTGCCAGGCATTGCCCTTCGCCACGGTGCGTTCCCAAATCGGCACAGAGAAGGTGCCAATGATCGAGCTGATGACGCCAATCGCACGCACGATCAGCGGGAAGATGATCCAGTAAAGCTGGCCGGTGAGGGTCACGAGGGCCAGGCCCAGGATCAGGGCCGAAACGATGGTCACTTCGTACGACTCGAAGATGTCGGCCGCCATACCGGCGCAGTCACCCACGTTGTCGCCCACCTGGTCGGCGATGACGGCCGCATTGCGCGGGTCATCTTCTTCCAGGTTTTCCTCGACCTTGCCCACCAGGTCGGCGCCGACATCAGCCGCCTTGGTGTAGATGCCGCCGCCCACGCGCATGAAGAGCGCCAGCAGCGTGCCGCCGAAGCCGAAGCCCAACAGCGCATCCGGGGCCGCGGGGCCGAAGATGATGAAGATGGTAGTGCCGCCGAGCAGGCCCAGGCCATCGGTCAACATGCCGGTGATCGTGCCCGAACGGTACGCGATCCGCAGGGCGTCGCCGAGGGTGCGCATCGAGGCCGAAGCCACGCGGATGTTGCCTTCCACCGCCATGCGCATGCCCAATTGGCCGACCATCAGCGAGAAGGACGCGCCCAAGATGAAGGCGATGGCGCGGCCGATGGCGATCACGATCCGGGCGTTGCCCTTGAACATCTCCTGGGCCGCCGGGCTGGGCGGGGCGATCCAGACGCTGAAGAAGAGCACGACCACCAGAATCCCGACGAACGGCAAGATCGTGCGCAATTGCTGGGTGAGATATGCATCGGCGCCATCCTTGATGGCCGTCCAGATGCGGATCATCGCCTCTGTGCCTTTGTCTTCCGCCATCACGTCGCGGCGCAGCCACAAGGCATAGAGCAGGCTCAGGACAGCTACCACGAGGACCGCGTAGATCGCAGTGCTCTCGAAGGCCGTCAGGTTCATTTGATACATGAGCTTACGAGTTTCCTCCCTAGGGTAAAGATAAGATGAGTATCACAAAACGAGCGGCTGGTGTGCTCTTGGCCGGCAACAAGAGCGCCACGTGGCCGCATCGTTGACACACCT
Organism: uncultured Anaerolineales bacterium; assembly: GCA_964647225.1. GTDB lineage: Bacteria > Chloroflexota > Anaerolineae > CG2-30-64-16 > CG2-30-64-16 > CAZYHE01. The sequence continues at coordinate 7,946 of CAZYHE010000116.1, read as the reverse complement.
GGGTATGAAATGATATATGAGCCGAACCGAACACCCGTGGCTCGACCTTAGCCCCTTTTTCGGGCCATAATGAGTTCGCATTCTAGCGGAGCCGGCCCACTTTGTCAAATATCGCCGCGCTGGTCTGTAAGCCAGGTCACATGTTCGGCGCAGACGGGGCGTTGCCGCGGTTGTCTGGAGATTGACTTTGACAATGCGGGCGGGCCGTAGGATAATGACGGGCAGATCAATCGGAGAGGAATGAAAGACGCATGAATCAAGCCCCCGCGCCCAGGTCGGACCAATCGCAGCAGGAGGATGGGCTGGCGCACTTGCCGGCGCCGATCCTGGTGGATACGCCGGCGGCCTTCGCCGCGTTCCTGGCCGCGCTCGCCGCGGAAAAGCGCATGGCATTGGATACCGAGTCCGATAGCCTCTACCGCTATTTCCACAAGGTTTGCCTGATCCAGATCAGCACGCCCACCACCGATTACCTGCTCGATCCGTTGCGCCTGACCGATCTCAAGCCGCTGGGCCGCTTCCTGGCCGATCCCGCAGTGGAGAAGGTGTTTCACGCGGCCGAAAACGATATCCTGCTGCTCAAGCGGGATTTCGGCTTCGAGTTCAGCCACGTGTTCGATACGATGCTGGCCGCGCGCATCCTGGGGCGGCGGGGCGTCGGGCTGGCCGCGCTGCTCGGCGAGTGCTTCGGCGTCGAGTTGGACAAACGCGTGCAGTTGACGGATTGGGGCCGCCGGCCGCTGACGCACCAGCAGCTCAGTTATGCCCGGCTGGACAGCCGGTATCTGCTGCCGCTGTGCGATCTGCTGGCGCAGGAGCTGCAGGCGCGCCGGCGGTGGCGGGAAGCCCAGGAGGTGTTTGCCGAGCTGCCCAATCTGGCCTATGTCGAAAAGCCGTTCGACCCCGATGGCTTCTGGCGCAGCAAGGTCGTGCGCGAGTTGCAGCCGGCCGAGCTGGCCATCTTCCGCGAGCTGTATCTCTGGCGTGACCAGCAGGCGCGGTCGCTCGATCAGCCCCCCTTCAAGGTGCTCACCGATCAGGTCTTAAGCCAACTCAGCCAGACGCAGCCGGCGCGGGTCGGCGATTTGCCGTTGAACGCGCGGCTGGCCGACCGCTTCGGGCCGGCGATCCTCCAGGCCATTGCGCGCGGCCGCGCGGCCGCCGTGCCGCCGCCCCCGGTGCGCCGCCATAACAGTGACGGGCGTCCCGATCCCGCGGTGAGCGCGCGCTACGATCGGCTGCGCGTCTGGCGGGCGCAACGCGCCGAGGCGCGCGGGGTGGACTCGGACATCATCTTGAATAACGAAACCCTGATGCTGATCGCGCGGGCGTGCCCGGACAGCCCCGAAGCGCTGGCTGCGTTGGGGGTCGTCGGTGCCTGGAAGCTCGAGGAATATGGCGCGGATTTGCTGCGGATCGTGGCTGAACCGCCTCACTGATCGTTTGCCCGGAAAAACACCGTGTACGATGAAATCCGCCTCGGCGATATAGTGCGCATGCGCAAGCCCCATCCATGCGGGGGCAGCGCGTGGGAGGTGGTTCGCCTGGGCGCGGATATCGGTATTCGCTGCTGCAAATGCACGCGCCGCGTGCTGCTGCCGCGCAGCCAATTCACGCGGCAGGTCAAGGCGTTGGTGCAACGCGGGGAGACGCCGGCCGCGCCGCCAGCCGAGTGGCCGCAATGACCGCGCGCCTGGTCGCCGAACAGCGCCGGCTGGCCGCCAATTCATCTTCTCGCGGCCGATGGCGCTGTCGCAGATGGCCCCTGATTTGACATAGTATCCCTCCAAAGGGTATAATAGCCCTGTTTCAGCGGGTGAGACTTGTCTGTCCGTCTCGCCTGCTTTTTGTGTCTCCAAAGGGATGAATAACGGCGGTCTGCAGGTCGCGCTGTGGGCCTGTCTGTTATGCAACGATACTGGCAGTTTGCAAGGAGTATGAACGGATGTCTACCAAACGAACTTATCAGCCCAAAAGCCGCCGCCGCAGTCGCGTGCATGGTTTCTTCGCCCGTATGAGCACGACCGGGGGGCGGAATGTCATCAAGGCCCGCCGGCTCCGGGGCCGCAAGCGGCTCTCGGCCTGATGTAAGCCACAGGGTGTGAGGGCCGGCCGGCGGTTTGCATCTGCGCCGGGCCGTCCCTGATCGAAGATGGTATTCAGTGAAGCGCCGGTTTCGGCTGACGGAAAAGGAACGATTCCGGCTGGTGCGGCAGACAGGGGTCAGTTACACGCATCCATTGCTCGTGGTGTGCCTGTTGGCGAACGGCCAGCCGTTTAGCCGGTGTGGCTTCACGGTGAGCCGGCGCCTCGGCAAAGCGGTCGAGCGGAATCGGGTGCGACGCCGGATAAGCGAGGCAGTACGGCTGATCTGGGATTTGATCGAGCCGGGGTGGGATGTGGTGTGGGTCGCCCGTCCGGCCATCCAGTCGGCTGACTTCTCGGAGATTCAAGAGGCATGCATCCGGCTGCTGAAGCGTGGCCGGGCGTTGCGAGCCGCTGGGACGACTGTGAATTTGGCGCCGTGAAAAAGGTCTTCCTGGCCCCGATTCGATTCTACCAGAAGTGGATTTCGCCGGGCCTGCCGCCATCTTGCCGCTTCTATCCGAGTTGCTCGGAATACGCCTATCAGGCCATCGAGAAGTACGGTGTCCTGCGGGGCGGTTGGCTGGGGTTGCGGCGGATCGTCCGTTGCCATCCCTTCAATTCTGGTGGTTTCGATCCGGTGCCTTGACGGAATGCGGGGCGCAAGATGTAATGTTGGGCCGGGTCACAGGTAGGCGTGGGTGATAACCTGCAAGCATGTAAGCGAGGAGATTTTTTGAGTGTGAATAAGCGACTCCGCACCGTTCTTCTGGTGTCGGTACTGTTGATCTTGGCCGTCGTCCTCTCCGGTTGTGTTGCCCCGACGAGTACGGTGAACCTGGATGCGCCGCCCGGCTGGTGGGAGGCGATTTTTGTCTTTCCCATTGCCAAGGCGCTGATCTGGTTGAGCGCCCAGATTGCCGGCCTCGGTCTGCCGCACGGCTTGGGTTGGGCGATCATCCTCATCACCTTGCTCATCAAGGTGGTTACGCTCCCGCTAACCCGCAAGCAGCTTCAGTCGCAGAAGGCCATGCAAGACTTGCAGCCGCGGATCAAAGAGCTGCAGGATAAATACGGCAAGGACCGCCAAAAGCTCTCCGAAGAACAGATGAAGCTGTACAAGGAGGCTGGTGTCAATCCGTTGGGTGGCTGTCTGCCGTTGTTGGTCCAGATGCCGGTCCTGTGGGCGCTGTATCAGGCCCTCTACGCGGTCGCCGGCGCCAACCTGGTCCCCGAACCGCAGCGCATCTTCATGTGGATCCCGGATCTTTTCTATCCGACGATGACTGTCGGCACGAATTGGCTCGGCGAGAGCTTCACGGCGCAAGACTGGGGTAAGTTGTTTGCCTATGCCAGCCTGCCGATCATCATGCTGGTGACGCAGTTGGCGCTGCAGAAGATGTCGCAAGCGCCCAAGTCCAAGGACGGCGGGAAGAGCCAGGACCCGCAGGCTCAGATGATGGGCCAGATGATGTTCTTCATGCCGATCATGTTCGGCTACATCACGCTGGGGCTGCCGGCCGGTCTGACGCTTTATTGGACCGTCTCGAACATCCTGAGCATAGTTCAGCAGTATTTTGTGGCGGGCTGGGGCGGCCTGGCCGACTGGCTTGCGCTGGTCAATCGCCTGCTTGCGAGCCAAAAGACTGGGACCGCCGCGATCGTTGCACCGGAGCCGGAGATGCCTGCAACGGCGCTCGACAAGCCGGCCAAGCGTAATCGCCGCCGGCGGTAAAGCGCATCAGCCGTATAGCTCGGCTATTTGAACGAAGGAAGCAGTCAAATGACAGGTGAAAAAGGCGGGGAGTTCCGCGGTAAGACCATCGAGGCCGCGGTAAACGCAGGCTTGACTGCGCTACAACTGTCACGAGAAGAGGTCGAGGTCGAAGTCGTTCGTCCTGGCAGTCGCGGCGTGTTGGGCATTGGCGCCGAAGATGCGATCGTGCGGCTGACTGAAATCCGGCCCGAACGGCCGCAGCCGGCGAGCCGGAGCGAGCCGCGGCCGGTGCGGGCCGAGCCTAAGCCCGCGGCCGAACCCAGACCGGCGGCTGAGCCTAGATCCAGCGAGCCGCGGTCGGCGCCGAAGTCTCCAAGCAAAGCGGAGGCTCGGCCTGAACCGGCCAAAATCCCAGATTCGGCGGCGGAAGCCGGGGTCGGCGCCAAGGATTGGGCCGCGGCCGAGGTGGGGAAGGCGTTCCTGGCCGGGCTGCTCGACCGGGCTGGCCTGCGGGCGACGGTGGAAGTGGTCGCGCAAAGTGACGCCGAGGCCGAGGAGGGCGATCGCGTCCCGGTCCTCAACATTGTCGGCGACGATTTGGGGACGCTGATCGGCCGTCAGAACGAGGTGCTGTCGGCCATCGAGTTCATCACGCGGCTGGCGGTGAATCAGCAGAGCCACACCCGCAGCCAGTTCACGGTGGACGTCAACGGCTATCGCGCCAAGCGCGCGGAATCGTTGCGCAAGTTGGGGCTGCGCATGGCGGAACAGGTGACGCAATCGGGCCGCACCGTGAGCCTGGAACCAATGCCTCCGGCCGAACGCCGCATCGTCCATCTGGCCTTGCGCGATCATCCCAGGGTCTTCACCCAGAGCATCGGTGAGGGAGACCGCCGGAAGGTCACGATCGTCCCGAAGAAGGAATAGCAGCGCGGTCTCGGCCGGCAATCCTGCCGCCGTGGCAATTGTGCTTAAGAACGCCGGCCCACCACAGGCCGGCGTTTTCATTGACCCTTCCCGAAGTCTGTGCTACAATACCCGCGCCCTTCGGCTTACGGGCGACCACAAGGGATCGCCCCGACATTTAACCTTTGTGAGGCCCACTTGCCCATTGATTTTCTGTCCATCGGTCACATCACCCACGACCGCACGCCGGATGGTTTTCGACTCGGCGGCACGGTCTCCTATGCCGCCGTGACGGCTCGCCGGTTGGAGCATCGCCCCGGCATCTTGACGCGCGCCTCGCGCGAGGGCCTGCGGATCGCTCCCGACGCGGACGGCGTAGAACGCGTGGCCGCGTCGCCCGACGGGACATTGGACGGCGTGGCGATCCATCTGTTGCCTTCGTCCGTCAGTACGACGTTCACGAACATCTATCACGGCATCGAACGCACCCAGGTGATCGAGGCGCTGGCCGATCCCATTTTGCCGGCCGATCTGCCGCCCGCGTGGGCCGCTGTCCCGGCGGTCCTGCTGGGGCCGATCGCGCGTGAGGTGCCGCCGGCCTGGGCCAGGGTCTTCCCGAACGCGCTGGTGGGCATCACGCCGCAGGGGTGGATGCGCCGGTGGGATGCGCAGGGGCATGTCAGCCCGACGCCGTGGGAGAACATGGCGGAGTTCCTGACCCATGCCGACGTGGTCATCCTGAGCCGGGAGGATGTCGGCGGCGATGATGTGTTCCTGGCCGATTTGGCGTGCCGGGCGAAGCTGTTGGTCGTCACGGATGGCTGGCACGGCGCGACCGTCTACCGCTGCGGGGAGCGCTTCCCCATCGCGCCCCGGCCAACCGCGCAGGTGGACCCGACCGGCGCGGGGGACGTGTTCGCGACCGCCTTCCTGCTGCGGATGGCCGAGACCGGCGATCCATTGGTTGCGGCGCGCTTCGCCAACATCGTCGCTTCGATGTCGGTCGAGGGGATCGGCATGACACGCATCCCCTGGCGGGCCGAGGTGGACGCGTGGCTGGCGCAGGAAAAGTAGGGGTACGGGGTCCTGCCTGCCCGGCGGGCGACCGCAAGAGTGCGCCCTTACAACGTGAGAAGCTGCCATTTATGGGCATAGGTCCAGCGGCGAGGTGGTCGTGACGCGCATCTACGCTTTTGCCAATCAGAAGGGCGGTGTGGGCAAAACCACCACGACCGTCAACCTGGGCGCCTATCTGGCGCACGCCGGTCGCGCGGTGCTGATCATTGACGTTGACCCCCAGGCCAACGCCACGAGCAGCCTGGGCGTGGACGCCACGACCCTCGTGCAGTCCCTCTACGATGTGCTGATCGGCCGCGCGTCGCTGGCCGACGTGATCATCGGCACGGCATTGCCCCGGCTCGATCTTGCGCCGAGCGCGCCGGCCCTGGCGGGCGCCGAGGTCGAAATGGTCCCGATGCTGGCCCGTGAGCATCTCCTCCGCAAGGCGCTGGAAGGGGTGGCCACGCACTACGACTATGTGTTGATGGATTGTCCTCCCAGCCTGGGCCTGCTGACCATCAACGCGCTGACCGCCGCGACGCACGGCGTGGTGGTGCCGATCCAGTGCGAATATCTGGCGTTGGAAGGGCTGGGGCGCTTGTGGCACACCATCCAACTGGTGCGCGAGCACCTCAACCCGCAACTGACCATCAGCGGCATGGTGCTGACGATGTACGATCCGCGCACCAATCTGGCCGGCCAGGTGGTGAGCGAGGTGCGCAAGCACTTCGCCCAGGAGACGTTCCAGGCCATGATCCCGCGCAGCGTCCGGCTCAGTGAAGCGCCCAGCTACGGTCAGACGATCCTTTCCTATGCGCCGAACTCAGCCGGGGCCGCGGCTTACGCGACCCTGGCCCAGGAATGGCTGGCTCGTGAGGAGGGCCGATGAGTCCGCAACCGCGCGGCTTGGGCAAAGGGTTGGGCGCGCTGATCCCGTCGGCCGCGCCCGCGAGCAGCGTCGAACCGGCGGGCGCCGCGGCCACCCCGGCCGGCGCGGGGGTGCGGGAAGTCCCGGTCGCCGATATCGCGCCCAACCCGCGGCAGCCGCGCACCCACATCGCGCCCGAGCCGCTGGCCGAGTTGGCCGCCTCGATCCGCGAGCACGGCCTGATCCAACCGCTGATCGTCACGCGCGGCCCGGCATCCCCGGCCGGCCAGGCCGCATATCAGTTGATCGCGGGCGAGCGCCGGTGGCGCGCCGCGCAACTGGCGGGTTTGAAGACTGTGCCGGTGCTGGTCAAAGAAGCCACGCCGCAGCAGATCCTCGAACTGGCGTTGGTCGAAAACATCCAGCGCGCCGATCTGAACGCGCTCGAAGAAGCGGCGGCATTTCAATCGCTGATCACCGAGTTTGGTTTGAGCCAGCACGCGGTGGCCGACCGGGTGGGGAAAAGCCGGGCCGCGGTCGCCAACATCCTGCGTCTGCAACGCCTGCCCGACCGGGTCAAGGCGCTCTTGAGCGAAGGAACGTTGAGCGAAGGCCACGCCCGCGCGCTGTTGGCCCTCGACGACGGGGACGCCATCGAACGCGCCGCCGATCAGGTGGTGGCGCGCGAGCTGACCGTGCGGCAGACCGAGGAGTTGGTGCGGCGGTTGCAGGCTGCGACGAACGTCGCGCGGGCGGTCGTCAGCGCCCCCGAGCCGGCCGACGACCCGGACAGCTCCTACACGCGCCGCCTGGAGGACGCGTTCCGCGGCGCGCTGGGCACCAAAGTCTCCCTCTCCCGCGGCCGTCGCGGGGGGAAATTGGTGGTGCATTTTTATTCGGATGAAGAACTCAACGCGATTTACGAGCAGATCGTGGGGGCAAGCTGACGACCGCCTCTGGGCTTACCGCAGCACCCGCTCAGCCCCGACCCGACGTGTCATCTTTTGTTCATCCAGTCGTTCCATGATCGCGAGCGCGTACTTGCGGCTGGTGTTGAACTCGTCGCGCACCTGGGCCACGGTCATGCTGCCATGCTCTTTGATATATGCGACGATCCGGCGCACCATTTCTTCGTATTCTTTGGCGGAGGCGTCGGGTGTCAGACGGGGCTGGTCAGAACGAGCGACGGGGATTGACACCTTCTCACCCGTTCCCGCAACCGTGTCAGGGGTCGGACGCGGTTGGATCGAATAGATATGCGTCAGGCATATCGCGCGCCTATTGGCTCAGACTTTGCCGGAAGAATTCCAC
>CAZYHE010000115.1:0-10045 GCA_964647225.1 uncultured Anaerolineales bacterium | reverse complement strand
CCTGCTGGCCCAGCCGGAAGTTGCCGTTATCAGTTCGCGCAGTTGGGGCAACTGGGCACTAGAGCGGAAGGCATGGGAGGAAGCGATCGAGGCCTACGCATTCGGCCGCCAAGCGGTTGACTTGCTCTTTGCCACCCAGACCAGCCGGCAGGCCAAGGAGTCATGGCTGAAGGAGGCTCAGGGCTTGCCGGCCGACGCGGCCTACGCCCTGGCCCGGTTCGAGCGGCTGGAGCAGGCGGTCGAGGCCCTGGAAGCCGGCCGCGCCCGATTGCTGGCCGACGCGGTGGAGAGCAGCCGTCGCGATCTGGAGCGCCTCGCGGTGTTGGGCCACGGCGACGTGCTGACCCGCTACCGCGCCGCGGCCGAGCGCCTCGCCGCGCTGCAAGCACAGGCCAGCCAGTCAACCAGCCGGCAAGCCGCCGAAACTGCCCCCCAACGCGACTTCGCCGCCCTCACCCAGGAAATCCAGGCCGCGCGTAGCGAGTTAGATGCCGCCATCGCCGCCATCCGCCAGGTCCCCGGCTACGAAGACTTCTTCCTGCCGCCAACCTTCCAGAAGATTCAGCAGGCAGCCGCGCCCGGTGCGCCGCTGGTCTACCTGGCCCTCACGCCGGTGGGCAGCGTGGCGTTGGTGGTACACAGCCAGACCTTCGAGGTCTCGGAGACCTCGAAGGTCTCTGCACTGTGGCTGGACGGCCTCACCGAGGCGCAAGTACGGGAGGCTGTTTACGGCCCGGCCAGTGGCCCGATCCTGGGCGGCTACCTGGGCGCGTACACTGGTTGGCGGCGTGATTCCGGGAACGAGGCCGCCAGCGACGCCTGGCACGCCGCGCTCGACGCCACCACTCACTGGCTGTGGGACAACCTGATGGGCGATGTGGTGCGGGCGCTGACGGCCCAGGGGTACCAGCAGGCCGTGCTGGTACCCACCGGTCTGCTGGGCCTGCTGCCGCTCCACACAGCGTGGACCGAGGACTCGGCCGCGGTCACGGGGCGGCGCTATGCACTCGACGCGCTGGCGCTCTCCTATGCGCCCAACGCCGGCGCGTTGGTTGCGGGCCAGGAAACCGCCACCCGCGTCCGACCTGATGGTGTGCTGGCGGTGGACAACCCCGACGGCTCCTTGGTCTTCTCGGCCCACGAGGTGGAGGCGGTGCTGTCGTATTTCCCATCCGGTCACGGCACAGCGTTGCGGGGCAGTGCTGCCATCCGCGCAGCCGTGCTCGACCAACTTACCAATTTCCCAGTTTACCACCTCTCCACCCACGGCTGGGCCGGCTGGGACGAGCCGCTGCAAGGCGGCCTGCTGCTGGCCGGCGGACAACGGCTCACCCTGGCCGACATCCTCAACCTGCGGATCGCCGGGGCGCGGCTGGCCGTCCTCTCAGCCTGCGAGACCGGCATCCCCGGCACGAAGCTGCCCGACGAAGTGATCGGCCTGCCCGCGGGCTTACTGCAGGCTGGCGTGGCGGGGGTGGTCGCGTCCCTCTGGTCGGTCAACGACCTGAGCACGGCCATGCTGATGGAGCGTTTCTATCGCCTGTGGCGCGAGGACGGGCTTGAGCCGGCCCTGGCGCTGCGTGGCGCTCAGAACTGGCTGCGCGAAGCGACCAACCAGGACATGGCCGCATACTTCCGGCGCGATGTACCGGCGCTGGCCCGCATGCCTGAGACCGTTGCGGCTGAGTTTTTTGAGGATCGCGATCTGCAGCTTGACCCGAACGCCCGCCCCTTCGAACACCCATTCTGGTGGGCCGCGTTCACCATGACGGGAGTATGAAACGGAGGAGACGATGGACCGCACCGAGGCTCTGATCCAGGCCATCGAGACACTACGTCCCGAACTGCCCTCCCTGGTGGGCGCCGACTGGCCGTCATTTGCGGCGCAACTGACCGAACTGGAACGAGAGTTGCGTGCGGGGCCCGCCAGCGCAGTCGTCACCCGCGCCAAAATTCTGGGACTCTTCAGCCAATACCCGCCGGCCCACGCCCGACTGGTGCAACTCATCGCAGCAGCAGGGGCAACACCGAAGGTGTCGGTCGGTAATCGCGGCGGCGGTGCATCGGCTGCGCCCACCACCGTCACCCGCTACACCGACATCGCCTGCCCGCGGCGCGTGTGGGTGGCGACGCCGCGCATCTCCGTGGTCGTGCGGCTGACGGTGGCGCGGCCGGAGTTCAGCGCGGACACGCAAGCGCTGGAGTTGCAAGAGGCGCTGCCGGTGCGGGTGCGCGTCGATGCGCCCGGCTTCGCGCTGCTCAACGCGGCCGAGCAGGAGACCGTCCTCCTGTCCGCCGCGGATAGCCCGCCCCTGGTGTTCGACCTGCGGCCGGAGCGCGTCGGTCACACCCGCATCACCTTCGACTTCTTCCAGGCCGGCAACCTCGCCGGCACGGCCAGCGTGCCGGTGGAGGTCGTCGCACAGCCGGTGGACGAGGCCGCGGGGCCGTGGCCCGGCCAGGCGTTGCGCGTGGGGCCGACCGCGGAGCCGCCCGACTTCATGCTCTTTATCGCCTACGAGCGCTACGCCGATCAGCCTAGGCTGACCTTCACCCTCTTCCGCGGGGGCGAGGTGGGCCGCACCTTCCACCCGGTGAAGCTGGAAGGCGATCCGCAGGCCCACAGCAGCCGGCTGTACGAGCAACTCACCGGCATGGCCTCGAACCGTGCGCTCCCCTCGCAGGACGTGAATCGCAAGCTGCGCACCTTCGGCCGCAATCTCTGGCGCGACCTGATCCCCGACGACCTCAAGGCGATCTACGCGGCCGAACGGCTCGCCTGGCGCGGCAAGAGCCTGCTGATCGTCTCCGACGAGCCGTATTTCCCCTGGGAGCTGGTCTGGCCCTACGATGCCGCCGGCGCATGGGGGGACGAGGAACCTTGGTGCATGTCACTGCGGCTGACGCGCTGGCTGCGCCGCGACGACCAGGGCAACGGCCACGAGGCGCCGCCCGCCCGGCTGGCGCTGCACAGCCTGGCCTGCCTGGCGCCGACCAGCAGCCGTCTGCCCAAGGCGCAAGAGGAACGCGCATTCCTGCAGCAGCTCGCGGCCAAGCGCGGCCTGGCCGATCTGAGTCCCGCCGTTCCCAGCAGCAGCGCGGTGCTTGATCTGCTGGAGCGCGGCGGCTACAGTTGGCTGCACGCGGCCACACACGGCACATCCGACGCCAACGCGCCGGATGCAGGCGGGGCCATTCAACTGCAAGGGACAGACTTACTGGCGCGCGAAGACCTGATCGGGCCGGAGATCGAGGGGTACATCAGCCGGGCACGGCCGGCCTTCTTCTTCAACGTTTGCTATGGCGGCCAGCAGGGGTGGGCGCTAACCCGGCTTGGCGGCTGGGCCAACCGGCTGATCAGCGCGGGCGCGGGGCTGTTCATCGCGCCGCTGTGGTCTGTCACCGACGCCAACGCGTTGAGCTTTACGCAGACCTTTTACCGCCAGTTGTTGGACGGCGCAACCGTAGCCGAAGCAGCGCGATCGGGCCGGCTGGCGGCCCGCACCGTTGGCGACCCTACTTCGCTGGCTACAGCGTCTATGCGCACCCTAACGCACGAGTCGCGGTGAACGCTGAGCGATGAGCGGTCACGGGGCATCGGCCCGTCGGTCACCGGTTCCCCATCATCGAACTGGCGTCCTCCAATGTTTGGACGAGCACCAAAACGCCCCTCCTGCGTCTGCGCATCGGCAGAAGCGGGCGGGGCGCGTTGTGCATCGGCCGCGCCGGTGCGTCTACACGGACAGCCCGCCCGGCTGGACGGCCGCTGGCTTGGGGGCAACCGGCGGCGCGGCGGTCGGCGCCGGCGCTTCGGATTCCACCGCAATCTGATCGTGACGGCGGGACTCTCGCACCTTTGCATCCACGATGTCGCGTACGGCAGCGATCAGAAGCGCAACGATGACGACGACGATAAACCCTTCCATAACCACAACTTCAGCGACTTTGACGATGAGTGGCATGTCATCCATTGTGCGCCTCCCTCTGTTCCTGTGCCGGTCAACCTTTGCCCGGCTCTCTGACACAACCATACCACACCCACCCCCGGCTGTCATCGGGCAAAGCGCCCATCTTATATCAAGCCAAATGACGTAGCCGCAGACGGGCGCGCATCGTGGCTTTTACTGACCGGGAAGCGCGCGCCTACGCATTTTTGCGTATCTGTGCGGTATGCGTGCCGTGCATCACTTGCTTTATACGCCTGATGGCGTATAATCCACATTGCGCAGGTGAAGCAGTTGGAGGAAGCCGTGAGCAAAATCAAGATCCTGTTGGCCGATGACCATGCCGTGGTGCGCCAGGGCACGCGCCAGTTGTTGACGCGCGAAGCAGACCTGGAAGTCGTCGCGGAGGCGGGCGACGGCGAAGAGGCCGTGCGCCTGGCGCGGCAGTGTTCACCCGATGTCGTGGTCATGGATATCGCCATGCCGAAGCTCAATGGCATCGAAGCCACCCGGCAGATCAAAGCGACCCACCCCGGGATCAGCATCCTGGCGCTCAGCGCCTACGACGACGACCAATACATCTTCGCGCTGCTGGAAGCCGGCGCGGCGGGTTATCTGCTCAAAAATGTGAGCGCCGACGATCTGATCAAGGCGATCCGCGAGGTGGCGGCGGGCGAAGCAGTGCTACACCCGTCCATCGCCCGCCGAGTGATCAACCGTTTTGCACCGCCGGCCGCGCTGGGCCAAGCCGAGGTCAGCATCCTCGATCAACTCACCGATCGCGAAGTCGAGGTGCTTAAGCTGGCGGCGCGGGGGATGAAAAACCAGGACATCGCGCATGAGCTATCCCTCAGCGTGCGCACAGTTCAGACACATTTGAGCAATATCTTCAGCAAGATGGGCGTCGGTTCTCGCACCGAAGCGGTGCTTACGGCGCTCAGGCGCGGCTGGGTCACCTTGCAAGACACGTTATAACGCGTCCGGGCGTGCCGGCCGCAGGAGAGAACAGACATGCAAACGCCACGATCCGCCGATTCGCGCTTCGCACCCGTGGCACACAGGTTGCGGCGGCTGGCCGGTGAGCGGAGCTTTTGGAGCCTGGCGGTGATGCTCGGCGGCCTGACGCTGCTGCATTACCTGCGACCGCAGATCAGCCTGGTCTCCATCGGCTTCGTGGAACGCCACGCCATGGAGCGCGTGGTGTTCCTGCTGCCCGTGACGTTGGCAACGTTCGTCTACGGGCAGACCGGCGGCCTGATCGCCCTGGCCCTCGCCATCCTCATCATGCTGCCGCGCGTGTTCACGGTCTCCGCCTACCCCGGCGATGCGGTGCTGGAGACATTAGCCGTTGGCGTGGTGGGCTACCTGGTGATCTGGATCCTCGCAACCCAGGAGCGCGAGAAGCGGTTGCGCCAGGAAGCCATCGCGCGGCTCAGGACGGTCAACGCCATCTCGACCAGCGTGACCCGATCGCTGGAACGGACGGAGATCCTGAACGACGCGCTCGACAAGGTGCTGGAGGTGACGCAGACGAAGATGGGGGGCATCTTCCTGGTGGACCGGATGACCCATGACCTGACGCTGACCGCGCATCGCGGCGCGACCGCCGGGCTGGATGAGGCGCTGAAGCGATGTCCCGCCTCGGAAGGGCTGTGCGGCTGGGTGGCGCGGATGGGCAAGCCGCGCATCGTCGCAGACCTGACCCGCGAGCCGCAGGCGACGTGCAGCCTATTCAGCAAAGCCGGGGCGCGGTCGCTGATCGCCGCGCCGTTGATGTCACGCAGCCGGGTGATGGGGGTCATGGAGTTGGCCGATCTCCAACCGGGCCGTTTCAGCGTCGAAGATATGGGGCTACTCACCTCGGTCGGTAACGCCATCGGCGTCGCCGTCGAGAACTCGTATCTGTGCAACAATATCCGCTACTACGCCCAGCAAGTGACGCGCGCGCAGGAGGACGAACGGGCGCGCATCGCACGGGAGTTGCACGACGACACGATCCAGTCGTTGGTCGTGCTCTCGCGACAGATCGAGGCGTTGGCGCGGAGCAACAGCGAGCGGCCGCCGGCCGAGACCCGCCAGTTGCGGGAGCTTCAGGGGCTTACCGATGACATCATCCACGGCGTTCGCCGCTTCAGCCGCGACCTGCGCCCCACAACGCTCGACGATCTCGGCCTGCTGCCCACGCTGGAGGGGCTGGCCGCCAGCTTCACCGAGAAAGATAACATCCCGACGCGGCTCTACGTCACGGGCGCGAAACGCCGCCTGGCGCCCGAAACCGAGCTGGTCTTGTTCCGCATCGCCCAGGCCGCGCTGAACAACGTCAAGAAACACGCCGAAGCCACCCAGGCCACGATCACCGTCAAGTTCGCCGAGGATCTGGTCGAGATGGCGGTGCAAGACAACGGCAAGGGGTTCACCCTTCGCGCCTCGATCGAGGAGTTGGCGGTGGCCGGCCACCTGGGCCTGATCGGCATGCGCGAGCGCGCCCGGCTGCTGGGCGGCAACCTGAGCATCCAGACCCAGCCGGGGCGCGGCACAAAGGTCACGATCACCGTGCCGATGCCCTCGGCAAGCCCGGCCTGAGGATGACGCCATCCCCAGGCAACGCAAGGTACACCTCTACTCTCGACAGTGGCGGGGCTGCCAGCCAGACGCTCAGCCGGCGCGCCTCTTGCCCGACTTTTGCCCGGCCGCCTCACTGCCGATCCGCACGCCGAAACGCGGCAGGATCACCCGATGCACCAGCAGCACCAGCAGCGCTGCGGCGAAGGCAATCGCGAACACCAGCAGCGAATTGCCGATCTCGTTCATCAGGTTCGGGTTGATCAGCATGACTCCGGCCAGCGTCAGCATCAACATGCCACCGATCAACTTCAGGATACGGCCGTGCTTCTCCTCCAGCCGGCTGGCGCGCATGCTGAAGACCGCGGCCAGGAAGATGCCCAGTTCGTCAATCTGGTAGATGAGCATGTAGAGGATCAGCAGCGCCACGAAGGTCAGCGCGGTCGCGCCCTGGGCCACCAGCAGATTCGTCCACAGCACCGGGAAGCCGGCCGTGCAGGAGAACTCTACCAGCGACGCGCCGGCCGACATCACGATCGTGGCGCCGATCAGCGCGGGCAGCGAATCGCCAGCCTGAAGCACGCGGCGCATGTTGCGATACAAGCCCGGCTTTTTCTCGTCGGCAATGGTGAAGGAGATGCCTTCTTTGTACCAGAAGTAGTCTTTGATGTTCACCGCACCGAAGAAGAACGCCACCAACGCCACGATGATCCGAATCCAGCCGACGAAGCTGATCACCGTGAACATGGTGAACAACCCGGCGATGAACAGCGCGTAGACCAGCGACGTCACCGTGAGGAACACGAAACCGATGATGAACACCTTCTTGCGCGAGCCGGTGTGGAGCGTCAGCGCCAGCAGCACCGAGAGCACCCACAACGAACACGGGTTGAAGCCGTCCACGAACGCGATCAGCGCGGTGCTAAGCGCCAACGACTGGGTCGCCAGATCCACCGGGCCGAGCAGCGGCAGGTTCAGCGTGCTGCTCTTGGCGGGAGGCGCGGCCGGGGCAGCGGCGGGCGCGGCGGTCGGCTGAGCCGGCGGCTTCGAGGCAGATTGTCCGGCGGGGACGATGGTCGGCGGCGCCAGGGTGGGAACCGGCAGCTTCGTTGGCACAGCTTGTGTTGGGCTGAGGATCCCGGCGCCGGCGTCAGGACAGCCGGACAGGGCGCACGCCGCCACATAGGCTTCGATCTCCCGTCCCAGCGGATTTTCGGCGAAGCCCACCCAATAGCGCGTGCCGATGAAAATCATCGGCACGCCGCTCGGCTCGAAGCCAAACTTGGCCGCCATCTTGATGAAAGGATCACGGTTGGCGGCGTTGTTCCAGACCTCGAAATCACGAATCTGGACGCCCGGATATTTCTGCTTCAACTGCGCCAGGAACGGTTTGGCCGTCGCGCAGTGCGGGCAGCCGTCGCCCCAGAAAAAGTAGATGACTGTTTGGCCGCCGCCCTGAGCGGCAGCGCGCGGCGCGGGGACCTGTGCCAGGGCGGTGGCGCGGGCTTGATCAACAGCCTGCTCAAGCTCCGCGCACCCATCGCATGGTTCCGACTGCGCCGAAGCCTGGCCCGCCAATACACACACAGAAGCGACGATCAAGACGATGAAGAACAACCTACGCATGCAACTCACTCCCAAAAATGTAATCGCCCGCTTTGCGTTCGGGCATCCGTGCGCGCGTCACCAGCGCGTGACCGACGAAGGTTTGAACTCCTGGCCGTCGTACAGGAAGATACACAGCATGTCGTCAACGGTCAGCCAAACCCAGGCGCCGTCGGCCAGTGGCTGCGCTACTTCGCTGACGGGAACCCCCTTGTCAATGTAGCCAATCGGCAGCTTATTGCAGGGCGTACATCCATCACCCGCCGGCGCTTCGATCCGGACGCGCGCCACGCCTGCCGGCGCGCCGATCGCCGCAGCGCACTGCTCCGCCACCCCTTGCAGTGAAGCCGTCCGCCGCAGCCGAGTCATGATCTGCGCCGCATCGCGGGTCGGTCTGGCCGTCGCTGCGACGATCAGTGTGGCTGGCGGAGCGGTCGCAACAACGGTCGGCGGGACCACTATGCTCGGGGCACTGCAGCCCCCGATTGCGATCAGCAGTGCGAACGCGCCGCCTAACGCGACGCGCACGGGGTCAAATCCGCGCATCCTGTGCATCATCTGGTAAACTATTCGCCATCAGGCGTCTCTGCTTCTTCATACGAGCACGGTATGCAGGTCGGCCGGCCGCTCTGGTTGCGCACGAAGGTGTCCAGCACGTACTCGCCGCAGCGGGCGCAGCGCGTCTTGGCATAGGTGATCTGCACCGGCTGGTAGGGGAACCCGACTTCATGCGCCACAGCAAAGACCGTTTCGTCGGGCTGCGTGGCGAGCCAGGCCAGCGCCTCCTCGATCACCTTAGCGGGCATGTCGTTCGGGTCCACCCCGCGCGCCCGGAAAGCGTGGAAGCGGGTCTGCTCCAGTGCATCCACGAACGCCGGCCGCAGGCTGTAGCGGACTGCGCCGCCGCGCTGCGGGTAGTAGAATGTGGCCGCCAGCTTGCCGTAAAAGGTCTTGGCGATCATAATCTGACCGTAAACCGCGCCGGTGGCCGCCCGGATGCCATCCACGATACAGGTGTACGGGTTGCCCTCACCGAACTCCGGCAGCACGAGCAGGCTGCGATTGCGCGAACGATCGAAACGCAGCTCGGCTATCGCCAGGCAGCCCATGCGGAACCCAATGGCCAGATAGGGACAGCGGTGGGTGTGAAAAGCCACGGCCCAGTCTGGCAAAACGTATGAAGTCGCCATCTGCAGATCTTTCAGGCGAAACCTTTAGGGTTTTCGGAAACCCTAAAGGTCTTTACCTCAATTCATGCTTGAACCACCGCCGCTGCAACGCAAATGCCACGCTCACCAGCCCGATCATCACCGGCACCTCGATCAGCGGGCCGATCACTGCGGCGAAGGCCTGGCCGGAGCCAATGGTGAAGACCGCGACGGCGACCGCGATTGCCAGCTCGAAGTTGTTGCTGGCCGCGGTGAACGACATCGTCGCAGTCATGCGATAATCGGCGCCCGCGCGGCGGCCCATCCAGAATGACACGAGGAACATCACTACGAAGTAGATGACCAACGGGATGGCGATGCGCACCACGTCGAACGGCAACGCCACGATCAGTTCACCCTTCAGACTGAACATCACCAGGATCGTGAAGAGCAGGGCGATCAGCGTGATGGGGCTGATGCGGGGGACGAACTTGGTCTCGTACCATTCCCGGCTCTTGAAGCGCAGCAGGATGAAACGCGTGGCAAACCCGGCGATCATTGGGATGCCCAGGTAGATGAAGACGGTCTGCGCCAACTCTCCGATGCTGATCTCCACCACTGCGCCGGTCAGGCCCAGCGCTTCGGGCAGCACCTTGATGAAGATGTAGGCATAGACGCTGTAGAAGAGCACCTGAAAGACGCTGTTGAACGCCACCAGCCCGGCCGCGTATTCGGTGTCCCCCTTCGCCAGTTCGTTCCAGACGATCACCATGGCGATGCAGCGCG
>CAZYHE010000114.1:252-10094 GCA_964647225.1 uncultured Anaerolineales bacterium | reverse complement strand
CCGGCGATGCGCTGCGCCTGCGCCACCTGACGACCGGCGTCATCGCGGCCGTCCCGCTCTCCGACACGATCGGCTGGGCCGCCGAGCTGCACGCGGCGCAAGACACGGACGGCAACATCGCCGTCGTGCTCGCCGCCGTGACCGAGCAGAACGACCTTTTCCTGACGCGCTACGATCAGGCGCTTGGCTTGTGGAGCAGCCTGCGGCCGTTGACGGCCGACCTGGCCGACGAGCACACCGCGGCCCCCGCCTTCAACAGCGCGGGGGATCTGCTGCTCGGCCTGGCGCGCACCGCGATCACCGAGGTCAGCATAACCGACACCTTCTCCGACACAGGCGAAGTCTACACCTACACTGTGCCGGCGATCGGCCAGACCGATCTCGTGGCGCTCACCCATGATTTCGGCCCGAACCTGACCGTGGCCGCCGACGAACTGACGCTCTCCGCGGCCCAGCCCGCGCCCGGCGCCAGCGTCGTGCTGACGGCGACCCTGCGCAACAGCGGCGACCTGCCGGTCGTCAACGCCCGGTTGGCGTTCTTCGATGGCGATCCGGCGGCCGGGGGCGCGCAGATCGCGACCTTTGTCCAGCCCGCGCCGCTGGCGGGCGGGGCGACCGCCGTCTTCACCACCAGCTTCGCGGCGCCGGCTGACGCGCCCGTGAAGCATCTGTTCGCCGTCGCCGATCCGCTCAACGCCCTGGCCGAGTCGGCTGAGGGGGACAACCAGGCCAGCGTGCTGGCTTTCGGCCCCAACCTGGCGCTGGCGGCTACGGATATCGCGTATTGGAGCGAGGGCTACATCGAGCTACAGACCGCGGTGCGCAACACCGGCACGGCGCCGAGCGGCGATACGCTACTGCGTTTCTATCGGGATGCGCTGACTGGCACGCTGGCCCTGACCGACACCATCCCGGCCCTTGCGCCGGGTGAAGCGTTCACGGCGACCACGATGTGGAATGCGGCAGGGCTGCCGCCGGGCGAACACCTGCTGTGGGTCACGGCCAACCAGGACGCGCAGGACTTCGTGGTGTTCGTGACCAGCGACAACCGCGATGTGTTCGCCGTCCTTGCGCTGCCCAACCTGTGGATCAGCCCCTACCATGTGCTCACCGAGCCGGCGGCCGAGGGCGCATTGACCGTGACCCTGACGGTCGCCAATACGGGCGGCGTGGCTGCCAACGAGGCGCTCGTGCGGCTGCTAGTCGGCAATCCGCTCAGCGGCACGTTGCTGCTTGAGGAAACGATCCCTGCCATCGCCGCGGGATCCTCTGTGGAACTGACCCGCCGCGTGAGTGGCCTGCAAAGCGACCAGAAGGAGATCTATATCTGGATCAACCCCGAGCTGACCGTTCAGGAGTCCAGCTATGGGGACAATCTGGTGTCCATCACGACGCAGCAGAAGCTCACGGTTTACCTGCCGCTCATCCAGAGGTGAAGCTCATTCGATAGATATGGTTGCCGTTTGGACGCTTGCCCTCTTCCCCTGAAGCGGGTATAATTCGGGAACTGTCGGCGCGGCCGCGGCGTCTCGCGAACGAGGCGTACGCTCGTGGGGCAGGTCGCTGTGACCTGCCCCACGCCGCTGATTCGATCCAATGGTGAGTCTCCCGATGCGTCCTTTCCGCGTGTGGGTTCCGATCCTGACGGCTGTGCTGATCGTGGCCGGCGCGCTCCTGATCTGGCTGGCCCTGTTCGCCGATCTGCCCGATCCGCGACGCGCGGCCGGGGCGGCTGCGCCCGCGGCCAGCATCCAGATCGTGGATCGCGAGGGCCGGCTGCTCTACGAGGCGATCGCGCCAGACGGCAACCGCCACGTGCCCGTACCGATATCCGAGATCCCGCTTGCCTGCCGCCAGGCAACCGTCGCCACCGAAGACAGCCGCTTCTACCAACACCCCGGCGTGGACCTTCTGGCGATCCTCCGCGCCGCGTGGCTGAACTGGCGCGGGGAGGGGCCGTTCTCCGGCGCCAGCACCATCAGCCAGCAGCTTGCCCGCAACCTCTACATGTTGGAGGAAGAGCGCGGCGAGCGCACGCTGCGCCGGAAGCTGCGCGAGGCGTGGCTGGCGTGGCGGTTGGAGCGCCGGTACAGCAAGGATGACCTGCTGGCGCTTTACCTCAACACCTCCTACTACGGCCACTTCGCGGTGGGGATCGAGGCCGCGGCGCAGTCCTATTTCGGCAGCCACGCAGGCGAGTTGGATCTGGCGCAGTGCGCGCTGCTGGCCGGGCTGCTGCAATACCCGTATGGTTACAACCCGCTCGAACACCCCGAAGCCGCCAGCCGGCGCCAGGCCACCGTGCTCGGCCTGATGGCGCACGAAGGATACATCTCCCAGGCGCAGGCGGAAGAAGCCGCGGCCGAGCGCCTGCTTTTCGCCGCCACCCCCTTTCCCATCGAAGCGCCCCACTTCGTGATGTGGGTGCAGGGGCAACTCGAAGATCTGCTCGGCATCGAACGCGTGCGGGCCGGCGGGCTGCGCGTGGCCACCACCCTCGACCTGGACTGGCAGCGCCAGGCGGAAGCGATCGTCGGCCGGCGGCTGACCGCGCTCCGCCCCTGCGCGGCCGGGAGCTTCGATCCGACATCGTGCGACCGCGCGGCCGAAGCCGACCGCCGCATCGAGAACGCCGGGCTGGTCGCGCTCGATCCACGCTCCGGCGCGGTGCTGGCGATGGTCGGCAACGCCGACTACTTCGACCGCGCGACCAGCGGCGCGGTCAACACGACGTTGGCGCTCCGCCAGCCCGGTTCGGCCATCAAACCGCTGACCTATGCCCTGGCGCTCGATCCGCAAGCCGCAGCCGCGGCCGGCCGCCAGCCCTGGACCGCCGCCACCCTCATCGCCGACCTGCGCGCGGTCTTCATCACCGCCGAGGGGCTGCCCTACGTGCCGCAGAACTACGACCAGGCCTACCACGGCCCGGTCACGCTGCGGACGGCCCTGGCGAACTCGTACAACATCCCCGCGGTGAAGGCGCTCGATCATGTCGGCGTGGACGCGCTGATCGAACTGGCGAACCGGCTGGGGATCGCGTGGCGTCAGGGGGCAGGAGTCGGGAGTCAGGAGTCAGGGGGCAGGAGTCAGGAGTCAGGAGTCAGAGGGCAGCCCTTGCTGATCCCTGACCCCCGACCCCTGATCCCTGGTTACGGCCTCGCCCTCACGCTCGGCGGCGGGGAGGTGCGGCTGCTCGACCTGACCGCGGCCTACGCGGCGTTTGCCAACGGCGGCGCGACCGTGACGCCGTTCGCTATCCAGCGCGTCGAAACGCTGGACGGACAACACCTCTCGGATTGGCCGGCCGCGCAACACGCGACAGACACCACGCAACACGCAATACGCAATACGCAAGCCCTCGACCCCCGCGTGGCGTATCTGATCACCGACATTCTGAGCGATGACGTGGCGCGGCGGCCCGCGTTCGGGCCGGGTAGCGCGCTGGAGATCGGCCGGCCGGCCGCGGTCAAGACCGGCACGACGACCGACTGGCGCGACAACTGGACGGTCGGCTACACGCCCGACCTGGTCGTGGGGGTGTGGACCGGCAACGCCGACAACGCGCCGATGCGCGGGGTCAGCGGCGTGACGGGCGCGGCGCCGATCTGGCATGATTTCATGCGCGGCGTCCTGCGCGAGATGCCTGCCCGCGACTTCGCGCGACCCGATGGCCTCACGCGGCTGGAAATCTGCGCGGATTCAGGGCTGAGAATTGCAGATAGCAAACTGCAAATGGCAGATGACACATCGCCCATCGTACATCGTACATCGTCCGTCACCCCAATCCCCTGCCCGCTCAGGCGCACCGAGTGGTTCATCGCCGGGACGGAACCGGCCGAGGTGGATCGGTCGCATGTGCGTGTGGCGGTGGATGTGCGCACCGGCGCGGCCGCGACCGGGGCAACGCCGGCTGAGTTTGTGGCCGAGCAAGTGATCTGGTTGTTACCGGATGAATTCCGGGAATGGGCGCGCGCACGCGGGATGTTGCAGGGTGACGATCTCGCGCTGGGTTCGCGGGAGCTGTCCCAAGACGCGTCTGTTCCAGAGGCGCGCCCGGCCGCCCCGCCCGGAACCGCCCGAACAAGTTCGGGACTCCCGAATCTCCGGCCGGTCGAGGAAAGTGCGGCACTCCGGAGTCCTCGACTTGTCGAGGCGTTTCCCCAGAAGGACGGGAGCGCCGGGATCGTCATCACCAGTCCCGACCCGAACCGGGCCTACCGGATTGACCCCGGCCTGCCCGCCTCCGCGCAAAAGCTACCGATCACGGCCCGGCTGGGCGAGGCGTTGAACGCGCAGGCCGCGTCGGTGACGCTGCTGCTGGACGGCGCGCCACTGGCAGTCGTGGCCGGGCCGGATTACACCGCCTGGTGGCCGCTGACGACCGGCGCGCACACGTTCGAGGCAATCGTCACCGGCGCTGATGGAACGCGCATCCGCAGCGCGGCAATCAACGTATTGGTAGAGTGAAGAGAGAGCTTGCACGCATGAAAGCAGCCCCCATCGTTGCCCTGGCGCTCATCGCGCTCCTGGCGGCCGCCTGCAATGCCGAGTTGACCTTCGTCGCGCCGTGGCCGGCGACGATCGAGGGTGCGCCGGCCGCCCCATTGGCAACGCCTGGCCCGGCTGAGACGCCGACACCCGCACCGACCGTCCGGCCCAGCCCGACGCCCGCGCCGACACTCGCCGCGGGCGAGCCTGTTATCCTGGCGCTGATCCCGCTGCGCGACGGCGCGACGTGGGTTTACAGCGTGACGCTGGACTACCAGGACGGCTACCGCCCCGTCCGCTGGACCGGCGTCATCACAGAAACCATCACGGCGGCGCAGCGGACGGTTGAAACCGTCGGGAACGGCCGGATTTTTCGGGCCGAACGAGCGGGCGCGTTCCCGCTGGAGACCCCGCCGCACGAACCGACCTTCTTCTATGTTGCGCTCGGCGGCTGGCTGTATCAAATCTTCGACGCGGAGGATTCGCCCGATCAGATTCGCGACTTGATCGAGGCGCAGGGGCGGGGCTTCGAGGCGGAACGGATCGCAGCCTGGCCCATGACGGTCGGCCAGACCTGGGGCGATCCCGATCTGATCTCGGTCGAGGGCACGACCTATCGCTGGCTGGTGGAAGCCCAGGAGGATGTGCTGACGCCCGCGGCCGGCGGGATCGCCCGGCTCGATTGTTTTCGATTGGTTTTTCGTACCAATCCCGATGTAACGATCCAATGGTACTGTCCCGGCGCCGGTCTGGTGCGGTATCAGTATCATCACAACGGCAGCTTGCACGATGAGGTGTGGGAGTTGCTGCGGCACGAGTAGCAAGTAGACAAGGAAACAAGGAAACAAGTAAGCAAGTAGACAAGGAAACAAGTAAGCAAGGAAACAAGGAAACGAGTAAGTAAGTAGATAACATGGAGGTTTCGATGCGTTTCACCCGCTTCTCCCTATGTCTTGCCATCGCCATTCTGTTCCTGACCGCGGGCTGTGGCGGCGCGCCGTCGCCGACCGCGACCCCGACCCCGGAGCCGCCGCCTGCGCTCCCGCGGGTCGTTCCGACCACCGCCGCGACGGCCATCCCGACTGCCGTCCCCACCGCCACGCCCACCCGTGCGCCATTGCCGCCCGCCGTGGTCAGCATCGCGCCCGACCGCGGGGAGGAGCAGGTGTTGGCCGCGCCGGTGACGATCACCTTCGATCAACCGATGGATGCGGCCAGCACGGGCGCGGCGTTCAGCATCGAGCCGAAGGTGCCGGGCGAGGTGCAGGTCAAGGGCAATCAACTGATCTTCTCGCCGACCGAGCGGCTGCAACGCGGGGCCGAGTATCGGGTGTCGCTGGGCGCGACCGCCAGCAGCGCGGCCGGCTTGCGGCTGCCGCAACCGGTCTCGTTCAAGTTCAAGACCGCCGGCCTGCTCCAGGTGACGAGCGTCCAGCCGGCGCCGGGTGCCGCGGGCGTGCCTGTGGACGCCGCGCTGATCGTGGGGTTCAACCGGCCCGTCGTGCCGCTCGGTAACGTGCCGGGCACGTCCGTTCCCCTGATCATCACCCCCACCGTGAGCGGCGCGGGCGAGTGGATCACCACCAGCATCTACCGGTTCACGCCGGCCGGCGGGCTGGCCGCGTCCACGGGCTACACCGTGACGGTGCAGGCCGGGCTGGAAGACACGACCGGCGGCCTGCTGACCGAGCCGTACACCTTCACCTTCCGCACGACCGACCCGACCGTGCGCCGCTGGGATTTCGTCCGGGCGAGCCGCCGCGACGGCACGGACAACGTCACCCCAGCCAGCCCGATCAGCGTGACCTTCTCGCTGCCGATGGAGCGGGCTTCGACCGAGGCCGCGTTCCGGCTGGTGGAAATCACAGGGCAGACGCAGCCCGTCGGGGGGCCGCTGGCCGGGGTTTTCACCTGGAACGCGGATGGAACCGTACTGGGCTTCAAGCCGGCGAAGGCGCTCAGCCTGGGCACACGCTACCTGGCGAGCGTCGCCGCGACCGCCCGGCCGGCCAACGGGCAAGGCGCGCTGCGCGCGGCCGTCAGCCGGGACTTCACCACCGTCTTCCCGCCCAAGATCATCCGCACGCTGCCGGCCAACGATGACCTGCGCGTCACACCGGGCGGCGGGGTGAGCTTCCAGTTCGCCAGCCCCATCAGCCCGGCCAGCCTGGTCAGCGGCACGATCACCGTCCTGCCAAAGCCGACGCGCGTCTTCACCACTTACAACGAGTGGGACAACACCCTCTATCTCAACGTTGAAAAGCTGCCCGACACGACCTACACCGTCACGCTCTCCGGCAAGATCGCCGATCCCTACGGCAACCTGTTGGGCCAGGATTTTGTCCTGCGCTTCGCGACGCGGCAATACGATTCCTTTGTCCAACTTTACAGCACCGGCCCGGTGGGGACGTACAACGCGTACACGCCGACGACCGCCGCGGTGACTTATCGCAACGTGCCGCAGATCAGCTTCGGGCTGTGGAACCTGCCGGACGAGGAGTTCATTGTGCTGGCCGGGCAGGGCTTCTGGGACAAGTGGCGCAGCTACGCGCCCAAGCCGGCCAACTTGCGGCGGGAATGGCAATACGAGACGAGCGCGGCGCGCAACCAGATCGGCGTCGCGATCACCAAGTTGGAGGACACCGATCCTTCGACAAGCTCAGGAAGCAAGCCGCTGCCGCCCGGCTTGTACTACCTGGTGGTGGACAGCGAGACGGCGCAGATCATAGATCAGACCGAGACGCCGGGCAGCCAACGGCAGTTGATTGCCCGCACCACCGCGAACGTGACGCTCAAGGCGTGGGCCGGCGGCGCGCTGGCATGGGTCACTGACCTGAAGAGCGGCCAGCCGATCGCGGGCGCGGAGGTGCGTTTCAGCGATGGCCTGGGGGTGGATCAGCGGGCGACGACGAACCGCGACGGGATCGCCGAAGTGACCTTCGACCGGCCGCGGCAGCCGTGGGTGACGCTGCTGGCGCTGGCTCGCACGACCGAGGGCGGGTTCGGGGTTGCGTCCACCGGCTGGACCGCGGGCATCGGCCCGTGGGACTTCCGCGTGAACTCGGACAGCTCGACCGACCCATACAACGGCGTGGTCTACACCGACCGGCCCATCTATCGCCCCGGCCAGACCGTCTACTGGAAGGCGATCATCCGCCGGGACAACGACGCGATCTATGCCTTGCCCGCGGCCGGCCAGCCCGTCACCGTGACGATCAACGACGGCGAGGGGAAGACGCTGTGGCGCCGGGCGGTGGCGCTCGACGGGATGGGTGCGGCACACGGCAGCCTGGCGCTCGACGCCGACGCATCCCTCGGCTATTACCAGATTTCGGTGCGCATCCCCGATCCGAAGCCGACCAAAGAGCGCGACGGCACATACGTCAGCATGGGTTTCCAGGTGGCGGAATACCGCAAGCCGGAGTACGAGGTCAGCGCGCAGACCCTTCGGCAGGCTCAGGGGCCGGAGGGCCGGTCGGAGTTCGTCCAGGGCGAGCAGATCCAGACGACCGTCCAGGCCAACTACTTCTTCGGCCAGCCGGTGAAGGGCGCGGCCGTGCGCTGGACGCTGCTGAGCAGCGACTTTGCGTTCCAACTCCCGGAAGACCGGCCGGGCGGGCCGTACAGCTTCGGCGATTGGGACTGGTACGCGACCGTGCGCGGCCCGAACTTCGGCGGCGCGCTGGCTCAGGGGGAAGGGATCACCGACGCGGCGGGGCGCACCACCTTCACCGTGCCGGCCGACATCACGAAGTTCAGCCAGAGCCAACGCTTCACCTTCGACATCACGATCCTCGACACCAACGGCCAGACCGTCTCGACGCAGGCGACGGCCGTGGTACACAAGGGCGCGTTCTACATCGGGCTGCGGCCGCAGAGCTACGTGTCCACTGCGGGAAAACCGGTCGCGATTGACGTGCTGACCGTGAATCCGCAGGGCAAGCCCGAACCCGAAACAAAGGTTGAGGTGATCGCCAACCGAATCCGCTGGTACAGCGTGCGGGAGCGGGCCGAGGACGGCAGCTACTACTGGAACAGCCGGGCCGAAAAGACCCCGGTCTTCACCCAAACCGTGACCACCGGCACGGATGGGACTGCGGTCTTCACCTTCACGCCGGACGAAGCGGGCGAATACAAGATCGAGGCGACCGGCCGCGACCGGGCCGGCCACATCCTCCGCAGCGCGACTTACGCGTGGGCCAGTGGCCGGGCCTACACCGCCTGGCGACAGGAGAACAACGACCGCATCCAACTGATCCCCGACAAGAAGGAGTACAAGCCCGGCGAGACCGCCCGGCTGCTCGTCGCCAGCCCATATCAGACGCCGGTGAAGGCGCTGCTGACGATCGAACGCGGGGGGATCCTCACCCGCACGGTGATTGACATTCGCGAGAACAGCGAACTGGTGGAGATCCCCATTCAGCCCGACTTCGCGCCTGATGTATTCGCCTCGCTGCTGCTCGTCAAGGGGATAGATGCGACTTCCCCCGCGCCCTCCTTCCGCATGGGCCTGGCCGCGCTCAAAGTCTCGGTGGCGGACAAGCAGTTGCAAGTCGTGTTGGTGCCCAGGAGTCAGGAGTCAGGAGTCAGGGATCAGGAGGGGCCGCTGCGGGTGGGGCCGCGGGAGAAGATGGTGTGGGAGGTGCGCACGCTTGACGCGGCGGGCAAACCGGTGCAGGCCGAGGTGTCGCTGGCGCTGGTGGACAAAGCCGTGCTGTCGTTGGTCGAAGGGCCGGAGGGTAACACCGACACCCTGCTGAGCCGCTTCTACCGGGAGCGCGGCCTGGGCGTCACCACGGCCGCGACCCTCGTGATGAACGTGGATCGCCTGATCAGCCAGCTTGCCGAGGGGGGCAAAGGCGGCGGGGGCGGCGGCGATGGCGGGGGCGATCTGACCGTCCGCCGCGAGTTCCCCGACACCGCGTATTGGAACGCGGCCGTGCGCACCGGGTCGGACGGGACCGCGCGGGTCGAGCTGACGCTGCCCGACAGCCTGACCACCTGGACGATGGACGCGCGGGCCGTCACCGCGGACACGAAGGTGGGCCAGACCCGAACCGACATCATCGCGACCAAAGAGCTGCTGGTGCGGCCCGTGCTCCCGCGCTTCTTCATCGCGGGCGACCAGGCCGAGATCGCGGCCATCGTGCATAATAACACGAAGGCTGAGGCTGAGGTTGAGGTTAAGATCGTCGCGAGCGGGTTGCAGATCGCGGCCGCGACGCAGCGCAAAGTCACGATCAAGGTTGGCGACACGGCCAAGATCGCCTGGCCGGTGACGGTCGCGGCGAACGCGGAGCAGGTCACGGTGACGATGACAACGGGGACGGGCACGCAGGCCGCGCCCCTGCGGG
>CAZYHE010000114.1:0-242 GCA_964647225.1 uncultured Anaerolineales bacterium | reverse complement strand
CATCGCGGGCGACCAGGCCGAGATCGCGGCCATCGTGCATAACAACGCCCAAGCCGAGTCCGCAGTCGAGGTGACTCTGGCTGCGAACGGCCTGCAGACGACGGCCGCGATGCAGCGCAAGGTCACGATCAAGGCCGGCGACACGGCCAAGATTACTTGGCCGGTGACGGTCGCGGCGAACGCCAGCCAAGTCACGGTGACGATGTCGGCGGTAGTGGGTACGGGGGCGTCGCCCCTCCGGG
>CAZYHE010000113.1:0-10192 GCA_964647225.1 uncultured Anaerolineales bacterium | reverse complement strand
GATGTTTGAGATTACTTTTGAGGAAATCCAAAACCAGACCGATCTCGCGTTCAACCCACACAGTTAAAGCGTCTCCAGGAGTTCCACCAGGGCCGACAATTCATGCCGGATAGCACGCCATTCCAGCAGATCAGTATACGCGCTATGATCATCTGGCGAGACGCCCTGAGCTTCAATCTTTCGCTGCAACCTTTCCGGAGAGCTGTACTGAACGCGCAGGCGCATGTCGGCCTTCTTCAAAGCCGTCAACCGATCAGTAGCTTCCGCAGTGATCCCCTTCAATAGAAATTCATCGCTCGACAAGGGCAGCACTTGCGTGGCTTTGTGCAGAAGTTGCGTTGCGTATGTTGTCGGAACTAGATTCCGAATTTCGTCCACTGGATGAATCGTCAAGGTGTCATACATCGTTACCTCCTGGCTTCACCACCCTTCTTACATTCGCCATGATACACCCACACGCGGCAAAACACAAAGCTGAATCCGCGCGGCAGCCGTGACCTGTACCGTTGGCTGGGCTACGAAGCGGCGCCCCTGGCGTTGATGACGCGGGGCAGGGCCGCGATCAACCCCAACGCCATCCAGAACGCGAGGCCCGGTTTGGCGCCCAGTGCGATGGCGTCCGTCAGCCCGTAGACGTGGAGCGCGACCAGCCCGGCCAACAGCCCAAGCGCCAGGCCGCGCAGCATTCCCGAACTGCGCTTCGCCGCGCCCCAGGCGATGCACAGGGCGATCCACAGGCTGGCGAGATAGGCAACCAGGCCGGGCAGACCCAGATCCAGGGCGACTTGCAGGAAGATGTTGTGTGCGTGGGCGATGTCGGTGTCGGGGCTGATGGTGAAGAGCGGATAGAGGAGGTTCACCACGCGACGGAAGGTGCCCAAGCCGGTGCCGGTGAAAGAAAAATCCTGGATCGCGTACAATGCGCGTGACCAAATCTCCGGCCGGCCCGAAAGGGAAATCTCGCCCGCGGTCTGCCCAGAGGTGTTGATGAACCGCGCGGCGATCTCCGGCTGGGTAGCGATCAGGGCCGCGGCAGCGACGACGAGCGCCAGCGGCACCGCGACCGCCAGGACTTGCACGCGGCGCCGGCTGGTCGCCCAGCCCGCGAGCGCGACCAGCCCCGCGATCCCGACCGCGCTGCCCATCCAGCCGCTGCGCGATTGGGTGAGGGCCAGCGTGCCGCCCGCGATCCCCGCGAGGAGAACCGCCAGCAGCGCCAGGACGGGCCGCCGCTCACGCCACCAGCCCGCGGCCAGGGCCAAAGCGACAGGCAAGTAGAGCACCACGGCGCCGGCCAACTGATTTGCGTTGATCCCGGCGTCGGCCGTGCCGGGCAGCGCGGTGAGGGCACGCGGCAGGCGGCGCACAATTGGCGCAAACCAGGCAAACTTGGTGGACCATCCGGCGCCCAGGAAGCCGACGGCCCAGATGCCCAGGCCGATCAGCGCAAACGCGGCCACGGCCAGGAGCAGGGTGCGGCGATCATGCACGGAGAAGGCCACCGCGCGAAACGCGGCCAGCCCCAGGATCAGCCCGGTGAGCTTGGGCAGGGTCAGCTCAGGCAGCGCCGACGCCCAGACCGCGACCGGAATCGTCAGCGCAAAGAGCAGCAGCGCCCCATTGAACGGTGTCACCGGCCATGGCTCGCGGCGCACGAGCAACCGGAGCAGGTAGATGCCCGTCAACCCGATCAGCACGCCCGCCGTCCAGGCCGGTCGCAGGGTGGGGAACAACAGGAGCGGCGCCGCGATACTCAGGGCCACCAACTCAAGCCAGGGCAAAAATGCACCGAAGGATCTAATCCAACGCGACACGACTTCGCTCCATTCTCGTGGATAGGGCTTCGGGGCTACACTCTGGCACGAATAACGGCCCAGATGTGCTGCCAGCGTTGCCAGATGTCCTGACGCCCATAACGTGCCGCCAACCACCCGTTTTCCGGCCACAAAGCCCGCCCGAGCAGGCGCGCGCCATCCCCCAGATGATCCACCAGGAGCAACTGATACATGAACCGGATCGGGCCAAGCTGTGTCAGGTCGCGCCGGGCCAGAACCGCGCGCGGGGTAACAAAGCGCCGAATCAGCAGTCGCCGCGCGGCCGATGGCGCCAGGCTCGCACAGGCCGGCCGTGCTTCCTCGAAGCCCAACAACTCGATCGCCAGATGGAGCGCCAGCCAAACTGCGGTTGCAACCCGCCATTCTTGCGCGCGCGCAACGAGGATCGCCCAATCAGGCGGCCTGGCGCGCGCCTCCAGGACGATGTCCAGCAGCCCACGCACCCCTGGATGGGCCATTTGGTGGTTGATCGTCAAGTGTACGGCCAGCTGGATCAGGCTATCCTCCACCGCCAAGGCGCCGGCCGGCCGGCCGAGTATCGTGATCGTCGCCAGACGCTCACGCACGCCGCGCTCATCCACATGCGTGGCCTGGCGCAGCCATTCTCCCGCAAAAACACCGTAGTGAAGCTCGACCAGGCTGCTCCGCGGCGCTGGGCCGATCATCTGAATCTCGCCGCTGCGTTGCGCTTGCAGCGCGACGGGCCGCTGCGTTTTCACCCGTTGCGCATACCCCAAGTCCACCAACGCGGCCTGACCGCGCGCCATCTCTGCTTCGGTCAACCACAAATCGAGATCGCCCATCGGCCGGCAGGCTGGCGTAGGGTACACAGTGTGGGCCAGGACCGCGCCCTTGAACAGCACCGGGGTAATCTGTGCTTTTGCTAACGCGTCGAGCACCTGACCGAGCTCACGCGCACGCAACTCAGCGTCCAACAGAGTACGCGCCGAGAGTTGTCGCGCGACCTTGCGCACGTCGGGTGGAATCTGTCCCGCCAAATCCGCCTGGTAAATGCGTTGGAGCGCATAGGCCGCCAGATCGCGCGCCGCCAGCCAGGAAAGATCCGCCTCAGTCGGCGGGTTATCGCGTATCCACGCGGATAATGTTGGGCCAGAGCCAACGATGGCGTGCAACAAGGCCACTTGTCGCGCGGGCACGGGGAGCGGGGCGAGAATTTGCGGTGGGGTCATGGGGGTAGAAGAATCTTGCGTGCCCACGGTCTACGCGTCCACGCCGGTTCGCTGGTACTCCGGCACCAACGCTTTGAGCCGGCGCATCACCTCGCCGGCATCGCCGAACTCTGCGGCGGCAATCAACGCATCTGCCTCGGCCAGGATTCGTGACCGCTGCGACGTTGCCGGCGTTTCTTCGGCCGCTCCTGGGACGGGCTTCCGGTCAGCGAGATCGGGCGCAACGCCATTGTTCGCCACGAAGATCTTCTGGTGCGCGGTGCGGGCATAGACCTCGCCGGGGATGAATAACTCCTCGAACAGCTTTTCGCCCGGCCGCAGCCCTGTGAAGACGATTTCCACATCGCGACCGACCTCCAGACCCGACAGCTCGATCAGATCGCGCGCCAGATCGGCGATTTTGACCGGCTCGCCCATGTCCAGCACAAAGACCGCGCCGCCGCAGCCGAGGGCCGCCGCCTGCAGCACCAACTGCACGGCCTCTGGGATCGTCATGAAGAATCGCTTCATCTCCGGGTGGGTCACGGTGATCGGCCCGCCGGCCGCAATCTGTTTCTTGAAGGTGAGCACGACGCTGCCGCGCGATCCCAAGACGTTGCCGAAGCGCACGGCGACGTAGGGTCGGCCGGTGCGCCGCGCCGCCTCATTGACCAGCAGCTCGGCCGCCCGCTTCGACGCGCCCATGATGCTCGTCGGGTTCACGGCCTTGTCGGTCGAGATCATCACAAAATGTTCGACATCACAGGCCATGGCCGCTTTGAGCAGGTTGCGCGTGCCGCCGATGTTGTTGGTGATGGCCTCGACGGGGTTGCTCTCCATGAGCGGCACGTGCTTATGCGCCGCGGCATGGAACACGATTTGCGGGCGATGCTCCTGAAATACTGCACACATCCGCTCGGGAAAGCGGACACCGGCGATGATCGGCACGAATTCCGCGCCAAGCGCGGCGGCCTGCCCCTTAAGCTCCTCGGAAATCTCGAAGATGGAGTTTTCGCCGTGGCCCAGGGCGATCAGCTTGGCCGGGTTGCAGCGCAGGATTTGGCGGCATAACTCCGACCCAATCGAGCCGCCCGCGCCCGTGACCAGCACGCGCTTCCCGCGCAGAAGCTCCTGGACGGCCGCGATGTCGGTCTGCACCGGCTCGCGGCGCAATAAGTCGTGGATTTCAACCGGCCGCAATTGGCTGGCGCTGACTGTCCCGCCCAGAAGCTCGTACAGTCCGGGGACGATCTTCGTCTGTAAACCGGCGTCTTCGCACGACTTGACGATCTCCCGGATCGTCTTGCCGGCGGCGGTCGGCATGGCGATGATGACCAACCGCACCCGGTATCCGGCAGCCACCCGCGCGATGGCATAGCGATCGCCCAACACCGGCACGCCATGGATGCGCACATCGTGTTTCCCCAGATCATCATCCAGGAAACCGATCGGCTCCAGGCCCAATTGTGGATTCTGCTGCAACTCGCGCACGATCATCGCGCCGGCATCCCCCGCGCCCATGATCAGCACGGGCTGAGCCTGGGGATGCGTCGGGCTGCGTTTGCCGTTGGCGCGCCGGAACAGCAGCGAGCGCGCGGTGAGCCGGAGCAAAAAGCGCGGGCCAGCCGTCACGGCAATCGCCAGGAGCAGGAAGATCAGCGGGATCGAGCGAGGCAGCGACAGCCCACCGGGCCAGAGTCGCGCGGCCGCGAGGCTGAGTGCGCCGACCACCGTCACGGCGATGGTCACGGCGCCCACTAGCAGCAGCAACTCCTCGACCGACGCATAGCGCCAATAGCGCGCATAGATGCCGGCCCGGTAGAAAACCAGTGGTGTGATGAGCAACGCCAGCCCAGTGAAAAGCAGGTAGCCCGGAGCATGGCCGGCCAGGTCGAAGGTCTCAAGCCGCAATACATAACTGACGTAAGCAGCCGCTGCCAGTAGGAGCAGGTCGCTGGCCAGGAGATAACGATTCCGGAAGGAACGGGTCAATAATGTTCTCATCGTAACGGCGTCACCAATCGAGTCACCCGGTCGCAAGCCGCGCGATTGGCCGGGCAAGATGAGCGGATTCTATCACAAGAGGGAAGGGGAGGCAAACCGGGTAGGGCTTTGACTGAACCATGCTGGCGTAGTCAAAGCCCCACCCGAGCAAGATGTTGTTTTTCCAACAAGCCTTCAGTGGACACTGTCGCCCGATCAGGGTATAATCTGGCGCGGGAGCGATCGCAATGGCCTGGGAACGCGTAATTCACATTTTAGTTTTGCTGATCTCGGTGGCTATGACTACGTACCTGGCGGGGATCGCCTGGCGGCGACGCCTGGTCCCGGCGGCCCGGGAGTTTGGGCTGTTTACGGGCAGCGCTGCGTTTTGGGCGTTGTCGGAAGCCGCCCAGGTGTGGACGCCGATAATCTCCGAAAAGCTGACCTACACCAAGCTCGGCTATCTCGGTATTGCCACGGCCCCCCTCTTCTTGTTTATCTTCATTTATCGTGTGTGCGTGCCGGAGCGCGCCCTGACGCGCCCGCGCATCCTGCTGCTTTCCCTCCTGTCGGCGCTGATCATCGGCATGGTGTGGACTAACGAATGGCATTGGCTTTACTACACACAGCTTACCCTGGCAGATACGCCTGTCGGTGTCATGGGCGTCTTTCACCACGGCCCGCTGTTTTGGGTGTTCATTGCTTATAGTTATCTGTTGCTCCTTTCTGGTACGATTCTGCTTTCGCTCGCGGTACTGCGGGCATCGGGAATGCGCCACCGTCAGTTGGGTGTCCTGGCCTTCGGCACGGTGATTCCCTGGCTCGGCAACGCGGCCTATGTTTTCGGGTTGGTTCCGATCCCCGGCTTGGACTTGACGCCGATCACATTTGCGCTGGCCGGTATGGTGTATGGCTGGGCCATCTTCCGGCTGGATCTCCTCCAGCTCACGCCGACGGCGCGGGCGATGCTGGTCGAGCGGATGAACGATGGCGTCCTCGTGCTGGATGGCGCGGATCGCGTCGTGGACGCCAATCCAGCGGCCCGCCGCCTGCTGGCGCACCAGCCGCGCATGATCGGCGTTGCGGCGCAGGATCTGCTGGCCCCCTGGACGCGGCTCGACGGCCGGCCCCTGGATATCGGTCAGGGGGCGGACCAGATCGCGATGACGGCCGCTGGCGCGCGTGCCGTGGAGCTTCGCATGTCGCCGCTGACCGATCGTGCCGGCGGGGCGGTCGGTCGCCTGGTCATCCTGCGCGATGTGACTGAGCCGCGCCAGGCCGATCAGTCATTGCGCGAGAGCCAACGCGCCTACGCGACTCTACTCAGCAATCTGCCCGGCATGGCCTACCGCAGCCGGAATGACCGGCTGTGGACGATGCTGTTCGTCAGCCAGGGCTGCCTTGAGCTGACCGGCTATCCGCAGGAGGATCTCCAGGAAAACCGGCGCATATCCTATGCGGCGCTGATCCATGAAGAGGATCGCGAGCAGGTGTGGAACCGTGTGCAGGCCGCGGTGCAATGCGGCCAACCATTCCAATTGATCTATCGGATCATCACGGCCAGCGGCGCAGAAAAGTGGGTGTGGGAGCAGGGCCAAGCGGTGTGCAGCCCCGAAGGCGACGTGGTGGCGCTCGAGGGCTTCATCACCGATTTCACCGAGCGCATCCGCGCGGAACTGGCCGAGCAGGAACAGCGCCAGTTCGCCGAGGCGTTGCGCGAAGCGGCGGCCGTCTTGGCCGGCACGCTCGACCGAGATGAAGTGCTCGACCGCATCCTGACGCAGGTCGGTCGGGTTCTGAGCTACGATGCCGCCGCGATCTACCTGATTGATGGCCGAGAAGCGCGCGTCGTCCGTTCGCGCGGGCTGGACGCGGCGCAAGAAGCTACGCTGGTCAGCCTGACCTGGGACGTCACCGAGACACCGAACATGCGCGCGATGATCGAGATGCGCCAGTCGGTCGTCGTCTGCGATACGCGTACCGACCCGGCCTGGATTCGCACGCCCCAGACCGCGTGGGTGGCCTCGCACGCCGGCGCGCCGATCTGCTTGCGCGAGACGGTGCTCGGTTTCCTGGAGGTAGACTCCACCCGGCCGGGATTCTATAGCCCACAGGATGGCGAGCGCCTGCGCGCGTTTGCGGATCAGGCGGCGCTGGCCCTGGAAAATGCCCGGCTGTTCGATGAGACCCGGCGCCACGCCGAACAGATGACGATGCTCAACCGGATCGGTCTGGCGATCACTGCGGGCTTGAGCATGGAAGAAGTGCTGCACGCCGTTTACGAGCAATGCCTGTTGATTGCACGCGTTGACAGCTTCTACGTGGCGCTGTATGACCCCAGCACCGGGGATATTCGCTTCCTGGTGTTCCGCGATGGGGATCAATATATCCAAATGCCGAACTACAATGTGCGCACGCAGCCGGGCTTGGCGGGCGCGGTGATTGCCCAGGCGCAGACCCTGTATCTGCCGGATACGCTCGATCCGCAGGCCGCAGCCAGGTATCAGATCAACTACGTAGGCAGTGTCGCGCACACCTACCTGGGCATCCCGCTCACCCTGCGCGAGCGCGTGATCGGCGTGCTTTCGGTTCAGCATCTCGAGCCGGCCGCGTTCAGCGCCGAGCAAATCCGCCTGTTCGAGATGTTGGCGACCCAGGCCGTCATCGCCATTGATAACGCGCAACTCTACGAATTGGCCCGAAACGAACAGCAATACCTGGCGGCGCTGATCGCCAACACCCCCGGCGGCATCGTGGTGATTGACCCGGAGGGCCGGGTGAAGCGGTGGAGCCCCGCGGCCGAGCGGATCTTCGGCTATACCGGCGCCGAGGCCAGCGGCCACAACATTGACCTGCTGGTTGCCATCGGCAGCCCGCAGATGTTGCGCGAAGGCACGCGGCTGACCGCGACTGCCTTCAGCAATGAGCAGGTGGCGCACATGGTGACACAGCGTGTGCGCAAAGATGGCCGCCTGGTAGATGTCGAGATTTACGGCACGCCCGAGGTCGCCGGCGCAGAACGCGGGATGATCCTGAGCTACTACGATGTCAGCGAGCTTCAGACCGCGCGCAAGGCGCTTGAAAAATCCCACCAGGCGTTGCAAGCGCGCCTGGTTGAACTGGATCGCGCCAACGCTGATTTGCAAGCGCGCAACGAGGAGCTTGATGCGTTTGCGCACACGGTGGCCCACGACCTGCGCAGCCCGCTCGGCAACATCACCGGCTATGCGGACCTGCTGCGCTGGGACGCGGCGGTGATGACCAGCGCCGAGGTCGCCGATCTGGCGCTCGAGATGCTTCAGCAGGGCCGGCGCATGCGCAACATCATTGATGAGCTGTTGCTCCTGGCCGGCATGCGCAAAGAGGATGTGCGGCTGGAACCCCTCGAGATGGGCGAAGTGGTGGCCGAAGCATTGGCGCGCCTGGCCGATCAGATCGCGCGCGGCGAGGCCGAAATCCGCCTCCCGCCGAGCTGGCCGGTCGCGCTGGGCTATGCCCCCTGGGTCGAGGAGGTGTGGGCCAACCTCCTGAGCAATGCCCTGACGTATGGCGGCCAGCCGCCGGTGATCGAATTGGGCGGCGAGCCGTGGGGCGAAACACAAATCCGCTTCTGGGTGCGCGATAACGGCCCCGGCATCGCCGCGGAGTCCCGCCAGCTTATCTTCCTGCCCTTCACCCGGTTGTCGCAGTCGCCCGCGTCTGGTTCTGGCCTCGGCCTTTCGATCGTTCAGCGCATCGTTACCAAGCTCGGCGGCGAGGTCGGCGTGGAGAGCGAGCTTGGGCAGGGGAGTTTGTTCTTTTTCATATTGCCGGCCGCGTAGGGGCAGGTTTGTTGTGGTCGCAGCAGGCGCGCCTGATATCGTGCGAAACCTGCCCCACCGTGTTGCCGTAATGATTGTGAGGAGGTCTTATGCCTGATTTCAAGCTCGTTTCCGACTTCAAACCGACCGGCGATCAACCCGAGGCGATCCGCAAGCTGGCAGAGGGGCTGGTCGCGGGTCAGAAGCATCAGACATTGCTTGGCGCGACCGCAACGGGCAAGACATTTGTCATGGCCGCCATCGTCGAGCAGCTCAACCGCCCGACCCTGGTCATGGCGCACAACAAGACGCTGGCCGCGCAGCTTTACTCCGAATTCAAGGAGTTCTTCCCGCACAACGCCGTCGAATACTTCGTCAGCTACTACGACTATTACCAGCCGGAAGCCTATCTCCCGCGCACCGACACCTATATCGAGAAGGATTCGCAGATCAATGACGAGATTGACCGGCTGCGCCTGGCCGCGACCTCGTCGCTCCTCAGCCGCCGCGATGTGCTGATCGTGGCGTCCGTCTCGTGCATCTATGGCCTGGGCGACCCGACCGAATATGGCAAGGTGACGGTCAAGCTCCAGCGCGGGATGCAGGTGCGCCGCGAGCAGGTGTTGCGCGAGCTGGTGGACATCTTCTACGAGCGCAACGACATGGATCTGCGCCGCGGCAAGTTCCGCCTGCGCGGCGACACGCTCGAAGTCCAGCCGGCCTACGCCGACCTGTCGTACCGCGTCGAATTTTTCGGCGACGACGTGGATCGCATCACCGAGATTGACCCGCTGACCGGCGAGGTGGTGCGCCGGTTGGATGAAATCGAGATCTTCCCAGCCAAGCACTTCATCACGCCGCAAGACAAGCTGACCGAGGCGATCACGCTGATCGAGGATGAGCTGGAGGTGCAGCTCAAGCTGTTCCGGGAGCAGGGCAAGCTGTTGGAAGCGCAGCGACTGGAGCAGCGCACGCGCTACGATCTGGAGATGATGCGCGAGGTGGGCTATTGTTCGGGCATCGAGAACTACAGCGGGCCGCTCGCCTTGCGCCAGCCCGGCTCGCGGCCCTGGACGCTGCTGGATTATTTCCCCGCCGACTGGCTGCTGATCGCCGACGAGTCGCACATGACGATCCCGCAAATCCACGGCATGTACAACGGCGACCGGGCGCGCAAACAGGTGTTGGTGGATTTCGGCTTCCGGCTGCCCAGCGCGCTCGATAACCGGCCGCTGCGGTTCGATGAGTGGGAGGCGACGCTGAACCAGGTGATCTACACCAGCGCGACCCCCGGCCCCTACGAATTGGGCCATTCGACCCAGGTCGTCGAGCAGATCATCCGGCCGACCGGGCTGGTGGATCCGCAGGTCGAAATCCGGCCGACCAAGGGGCAGGTGGATGACCT
>CAZYHE010000112.1:0-10209 GCA_964647225.1 uncultured Anaerolineales bacterium | reverse complement strand
TTAACCTGAGTCGACCTGTCGTTTGCCAAGCGCACGTCCACGAACTTATAGCAGGTCGCCCAAGCGTCTTGCCCCCTCCGTCAACTCCTCCTCTGTCAACAACGTAAACGCCAGCCGCACATGCTCGCTGCGCCGGCCATCGGCGTAGAAGCGCGCGCCGGGTACGTAGGCGACGCCCGCGGCCTCGGCGCGGGGCAGCAGGTCGGCGCTGTCGAGGCCCGCCGGCAGCCGCACCCACACGAAGAAACCGCCGCCCGGCACACGCCAGTGGCACTCCGCCGGCAGATGGCGCGCCAGCGCGGCGCAGAACACGTCGCGCCGCGCCCGATAGGCGGCGCGCAGGGTCTCGACGTGCGCATCGAACTGCCCCATCTCCATGAACGCCGCGACGACATGCGCGGCGAAGTGGCTGATCCCGCCGCCGCTGTCCATCAGGCCGCTGCGGGCGCACTTCCGCACGATCTCCGGCGGCGCAATCAGCCAGCCGACGCGCAGGCCGGGCGCCAGCAGCTTGCTGAAGGAGCCGAGGCGGATGACTTGCTCCGGGGCCAGGTCGGAGAGGGGCGGCGGGGGCGGCGCGTCGTACCAGAGGTGGCGGTAGACATCATCCTCCAGAATCGTCAGGCCGGCCGCTTGGGCCAGTGCGGCGACCGCGCGGCGGCGCTCCAGGGGCAGGGTGACGCCGGATGGGTTACAGAAGTTCGGCACCAGGTAGAGGAAACGCGGCGACCGTCCCGCCGCGCGCAGCCGGGCCAACGCATCGGCCAGCGCATCGGGGAGCAAGCCATCTTCATCGCCGTCCACGGGGATCAACTCCAGCCGGTGATCCCGGAAGACGCGCAGCGCCAGATGATAGGTGGGCGCATCCACCAGGATCGGGTCGCCGGGCGAAGTGTAGAGGGTGCAGAGCAGATCCAAGCCTTGCGAGAGGCCGCCAGCGATGAACACCTGATCGGGCCGCGGCGTGTGCGCCTCGCGACTGCCCAGCCACGCGCAGAGCGGCGCGATCAAGCTGCCCGGCCCTTGATCCGCGCCGTAGCAGAGCGCAGCCCGGTCGGGCCGCGCCAGGGTCAACGCTGCGGCGCGGGCCAAATCATCGGTCGGGAAGAGCGCCAGGTCGGGATGGCCCCAGGTCAGCTCGATGATGCCGGGGCGCAGAGAGTGTTGCGTGTCACGCACGTGTTTCATGTTGGGTCACCATCTCCAGCAGCCCAAGGGGGACGAGCAGCGCACGCCCGGCCGCAAAGTCGGCCAGCGGCATCCAGGAGACGCGCATCGTTTGGTCGCCATCCTCGCCGGTGAAGGACTGCCGTTCGTAGAACGCCGGATCGCAAAACTCGCCGGTGTAGAGCAAGACGATCTCGTGGCCGACCCCGCCGTTGTGGGTGAAGATGCTTTCGTTCAAACCCAGGTAACGCACATTCGTCACCTCGGCGCCGATCTCCTCGCGCATCTCACGAACCAGCGTCTCGTGCCCACGCTCGCCGAATTCGATCCCGCCGCCGAGGGGGCGGTAGAAATTACGGCCGTCGGCGGGGTCGTAGCCCTCGAAGACCAGGATCTTGCCGTCATGCACAAAGATGCCGAGCGCCAGGGGTCTAATCTGATTCGGTCGCATGATCTGCCCTCCACTCCTCTTTGAAACCGAAACGCACCGTGTTGTCAATCAGCCGAAACCAGGCGGGCCGCAAGACCCAAAACCGAGCCTTTGCCAACGGCCCGACGAGCACGCCCGGCCCGCCGGAACCGGCCAGCAGCCCCGCGACGAACGCGTACTTCCGGCCGTAAACGATGGCGGCGTGCGCCAATTCGCTGCCCGTCACCGGGACGGCGCGGCCGGACACCTGCGCCCCGCGGATGGCCCGCCAATCCTGCCCATCGGCCTGGATCGCGCCGGCCGTTTGGGGGTGCGCCAGCAGATTTTGCCCGTGCTGCGTGCGCTCCTCCGTCAGGAAATAGAGGTTGAGCGCGTCGTCGTGCGCGTAGAACACGGCCGCGGCCGCCGGCGCGCCGTCCGGCCCGACCGTCGCCAGCGTCAGGGTGGTGTGGCCGGCCAGGAACGCCGCGACGCGGGCTTGTACATCATCCACCGCCGTGTTCACTTCAACGGATCCTTGGCCGTCCGGCGCAGGCACAGATAGATGCCGCTCAGCTCCAGTGCGCCGCCGAGCACCTGCCGGCCGGTCAGCAACTCGCCCAGCAAGGGGATCGAGAGCAGCCCGGTGATGACCGGTTGGGCCAACAGCACGACCACGGCCATCGAAG
Organism: uncultured Anaerolineales bacterium; assembly: GCA_964647225.1. GTDB lineage: Bacteria > Chloroflexota > Anaerolineae > CG2-30-64-16 > CG2-30-64-16 > CAZYHE01. The sequence goes on along the minus strand of CAZYHE010000112.1, from coordinate 7,944 downwards.
CCGAGACGTGCCCCAACGCGAAGTTGATCAGCAGCCAGCCGCCGACTTGCGAGAAAAGACCCATCCCCAGGATCGAAAGGTAGGCGTGCGCGGGATAGCCGGTCAACGGCAGACCCATGATCAGGCACACGGCGAAGAGCGTGACGGAGGCGGTCGCGGCGACCAGCCACAGATAGGACAGGGTGTCGAGCTGCGCCCGACCGCGCTGCGTCACCAGCAGATAGGCCGCGTAGAAGAGCGCGCCGACGAACGCCAGTGCATCGCCCGGGTTGAGGCTCAGCCCGCGCGCCGGGTTGAAGCCGGTCACCACGGCCGCGCCGGCGAGCGCCAGCCCCAGGCCCGCCCAATAGCGCCAGCGCAGGCGTTCGCGGAAGAAGGCCATCGCGCCGAGGCCGACCCAGATCGGCGCCGTGTTATCGAGCAGGGTGGCGGTGGCGGCCGAGGTCAGGAGAAGCGCCGAGTTCAGCAGGGCCAGGTTCAGCGCAAAGCTGACGCCGCCCAACATGCCCCAACGCGCGCCCGGCGGGAAGAGATAGCCCCGCGCCCGCGCCTGCCGCAGCAGGGGGATGGTCAGGATAATCGCCGCGATCGTCATCCGCAGCACGGCGGAAACCGGGCCAGGCATCGCGGCCCATTTGGTGAAGATCGCTGTGAAGCTGATGCAGAAAACCCCGACCATCAGGGCCAGGTAGGCCCCGGCCGGGGATGCGGTGAGGCGGAATCGGGAAGGCACGAGCGGACGGGCGACGGTCAAGGCAGGCAACTCCGTGATAGGCAAGATGCACAGAGTTTACCCTACCTGACGCCGCGCGTCCAATTCGTGAAGGATACTGTGGAAACTACCAGCCGAACCGTTCTTCGCGCCAGGGATCGCCTTCCATGTGGTAGCCGTTGCGCTCCCAGAAACCGGCCCGATCCTCCGCCATAAACTCGATGCCCCGCAGCCACTTGGCGCTCTTCCAAAAGTATTTTTTGGGCACGAGCAGCCGCAGCGGATAGCCGTGATCCGGCTCAAGCGGCTTGCCACCGTAGGCAAACGCCAGCATGGTGTCGTCATCATCCAGCACGTCCAGGCCGATGTTGGCGGTGAACCCGTGTTCGCAGTGGGCCATCGCGTGGGTGGCTTCGGGCTTGACGCGGACCAGCTTCAAGAATTCACGCCACGGGATGCCGGTCCAGGTTGTGTCCAGCTTGCTCCAGCGCGTCACGCAATGGATGTCCACCACCTGGGTCTGTTGCGGCAGGTTCATCAACTCGCTCCAGGTGAGCCGGAGTGGCGCCTCGACCAGGCCAAACACTCGAAAATCCCATTTGTCGAGGTTGTTATAAATCGGCACCGAACCATAGTGCAGGACAGGGAACTTCTCGGTCAGAAATTGGCCGGGGGGTACCCGCTCGCCTGCGCTTTCGGCCGGCACGTTCTTGACGCGCTTCAGACGCTCTACCCGCTTCAGAGGATTCTCGAAATGCATACCCGCCCCCAAGTTTAGATCCACAATTATTTCGGATTGTACCCTGAAGGCGGCCGGGGGTAAGTAATCCGGGTGACGGTTGGCGGCTAGTCGTTCGCCCGCTGCCACAGATACCAGGCGGCGGGGTGTTCCCGGTCATAGCCGTGCTGCGCCCAGCGCAGGATGAAGTGCGGGGCAAAACATGCGAGGTCGGCCGGGCCAATACCCGGCCGGCTGGCAGACTCTTCGAGAGCGGGTGAGAAAGCGTAGAGCAGATAGGCCGCGCCGGGCCAGAGGCGGCCGGCCAGCGAAGCGATGTAGGCTGACCGGCGGTCCGGCGGCACGCCATGAAAACAGCCGATGTCCACGGCCAGGGTCGCGCGCACCTGTAGAAACCCCAGATCGGTCACATCGCCCTGGCAAAAATAGGCCGGCAGCCCCAGCGCGGTCGCGGCCCGGCCGGCGCGCGCCACCGCGCTGAGCGCCAAATCCACGCCGATCACGCGGAAGCCGTGCTGCGCCAGGTATCGGCTGGTGACGCCACTGCCGCAGCCCAGATCGAGCGCCCAGCCCCCCATCAATTCGCCGGCGCCAACCAGGGCACGCACTTCGGGCGGTACGATGCCGGTCTCCCAGGGCGTTTCTCCGCTGGCATAGCGGGCATCCCACCAGGCCGGGGTTCCGACGGACAAAGCGTCGGATACGGTCGCTGACTGGCCGATAGGCCGTGTCGAAGCGCCACCCTTCGACAAGCTCAGGGCGCGGCTCACCCACAGTTTTGCGCTATACTCGCTCATGCGAACTCCGCAAACATCGGCAGGTGATCCGAAGCCGCCCGCGCCCGCGGATGCGCCCAGCGCCGGCAGCGCACGAGTTCACCGGGGGCGCCGGATGGCTGAAAGATGTAGTCAATCCGCATGTGCGGCGCGTCGGCGGGGAATGTGGCGCCTTCACCCACCCCGGCGGAGGCGAACGCATCCCGATAGCCAGTCTTTTCGATCTGGCTCACCAGGTCAAAGACGGCGGCGGGCCAACTCTGGATCGCCCGCCGGGCCTGCAGCTCGGCCACCGCGTCTGCGGTCGGGTAATCGCATGACGCCAGCGCGTTGAAATCGCCGACGACCAGGTGCGGCCGGTCTCGATCGCGCGTGAGCCACGTGCTGGCCGCGCGCCATTGCGCCTGGCGGATCGCCTCGGAACGGTGATCGAGATGCGTCACGTAGAGGGTGAAGGGCTGGCCGGAAGGGGCACGCAGGCGCGCCTCGAAGAGTCCGCGCGGCTCGCTCGTCGCCCCCACAGGGCCAGCAGCCAGACGGTGCGCCGCATGGGCCACGATCGGCCAACGGCTGAGCACGGCGTTACCATACGGGATGCCGGCCGGCGACTCGGCCGCGGTGAGCGTCGGCCCGAAAGCAAAGGTCATGCCAAGCCGGGCCGCCAGGCGCGCCAACGCCGCGCCGCCGTCAGCCGGGCGCGGGTGGAAGACCTCGTTCAGGCCCACCAGGTCGGCCTGCGCATCGCCGATGACCTCGACCAGGGCATCCAGGTTGAACGCGCCGGCCGGGTCGAGCGAACGCCAGCCGTGGATATTGTACGTCAGGACCTTCACATTCCCCCCTGTGGGGCGGCGCCGGTCGGTCTACGCCGGCCAGACCCAGTCCCCGGCAACGCGGCCCAGTATAGCACTGTGCAGGACACAAACCAAACGCCGTCCGCTTATCCACGCGCGGCCGTGGATATCTTTGTGGGCAACTGGCGGCTTATCCACAACCAACCAAAGGCAACAAAACCAGGATTCAGACAGCACAGGGGGCGCGCTGCGTGATGCACCCCTGCATGAAGTGGCTGATGCCGGCGCGCGGCCTAAATGCGGGAATTCCCCTGGCAAGACCCCTGAAAACATCTTCCCCACGCTATCCACAGCCCCTGCCGGCTCTTGAAATCTCCGTAAACCCTATCACTGGACACCGCATGCGCCGGCGCCCCAAGATGTAGGCGAGCGCACACCACACGCGGAGAGTTGTCCACATCTCCACAGCCCCTATGACTATGAAATTATTAACAACTAATCATCCAAAAGAATCTCAAATACGCTACCTACAGAGATGCTATCGCCCCCCGTCCCGCCTCAAACGCCCGCCGGTTCACCGCGGCGTACCGGCCCGGCACACGCGCCGTGATCTGCACGATCCATTCGTCGGGCAGCAACTCCGAGCCGATCAGCCCCTCCCGTTCCATCAGCGCGGAGAGCGCCCCCAGGAGCACGACGTTCTCGGTGCGGATGTTGCCTAGCGCCGCCGCGATGCCCGGGCCGTCCACGTAGGCGACCCTGTCCGTCACCTGCGCCAGCGCCGCCAGCAGCCGGGCGTCGTCGGGGTAAGATTGGACGCCGGATGTCACCGTGACCGGCTTGATGGCGTGCAGGTTGATGACCGCCAGCGCGCCGCGGCGGAGCTGATTCAGGTTGCGCAGCGCCTCGACCTTCTCGAACGCCAGGTACACATCCACCTCGCCCGCGCCGATCAGCGGCGAGCGGATCGCCTGCCCCCAGCGCACGTGGCTGATGACGCTGCCCCCGCGCTGCGACATGCCATGCACCTCGGCTTGCTTCGCCTGATAGCCGGCGGCCAATCCCACATTCACCAGCACATCGCTCGCCAAGATCGTCCCCTGCCCGCCGACCCCGGCGAGGAGGAAGTTGAGGGTGTCTTGCATGGGTAAAGTCCTTGTGTGGGGGTAGGTTGGTAGACTGGTAGATTGGTAGATTGGTAAATTGGGAGACCGATCCACCAATCTACCAATGTACCAATCTACCAGTCTACCAATTCACCCGTCTACCGCCCCGTGATCGCCTCCCGCGGGCACACCTGCGCGCACACTTCGCAGCCGGTGCAGAGGGTGGCGTCAATCAGCGCCTTGGGCCGGCTGTAGCGGCCGTCCAGCTCGTCGCTTTTCAGGATGGCCGGGCAGCCCAGACGGAAGCACAGTCCGCAGCCGTTGCAGATTTCACTATTAACTTCGAGCGCGTGCCAGTGTGTGCGCGCCTCCGGTAAGAGCGCGCACGGCTCGCGGGTGATCAGCACCGAAGGCTGATCCAACTGCATGAACGCCTTGAGGGTCTGCTCGATCTCATCCACGTCGTAGGCCGCGACCGTCCGGGCGTGTTGGATGCCGAGCGCACGCACGACCGGCTCGATCTCGATGGCCGGCGCGGCCTTGCCTTGCAGCGTGCGGCCCGTGCCAGGATTATCCTGATGTCCGGTCATGCCTGTCACCCGGTTGTCCATGATGACTGTGACGACCTTGCTCTGGTTATACACGACGTTGACCAGCGCGGGCAGGCCGGTATGGAAGAAGGTCGAGTCGCCGATCACCGCGATGTGGTGTTCGGGGTTGCCGGCCTTGGCCGCGCCATGCGCCACCGCGATCCCCGCGCCCATGCAGCCCAAGGTGTGCATCGCGCTCAGCGGCGGGACGAAGCCGAGCGAGTAACAGCCGATATCGCCCAGCACCGGCACCTTGAGCTTGCCGAGCACGTAGAACACCCCACGATGCGGGCAGCCGGGGCAGAGCACCGGCGGGCGCGCGGGCAATGGGTCAGTATCAATCGCCAACACGGGCACGCGCGCCGACTCCGGCAGCAACCCGGCCGAAATCGCACACTCGCGCACGGTGCGTTGATCCAGCTCGCCAACCAGCGGGAAGATGCGCTTGCCCTCCACGGGGATGCCCAGGAGCCGCACCGCTTCTTCGATGAACGGATCAAGCTCCTCGATCACGATCGGCCGATCGACCGAGGCTGCGAATTGCCGGATCAACCGTTCCGGCAGGGGCCAGGTCATGCCGAGTTTGAGCAGCGCGGCCTTCGGGAAGACCTCCCTGGCGTACTGATAGGCCACGCCGGAGGTGATGATGCCCAGCCGGGTGTCGCCCGGTTCGATCCGATTGTAGAGGAATGTCTCGGCGAATTCGGCGACCGCGGCCTGGCGCTGCTCGATAAGCGGGTGGCGCGGTCGGGCGTTGCCGGGCACCATGACGTACTTGGCCGGATTGCGCGGAAAGCGCGTCTGCTTGACCGGCGGCTCGACTCGCTCGGCCAACTCGACCGCGCTGGCCGAATGGCAGATGCGCGTCGTCAGCCGCAGCAGCACCGGGGTGTCGAACTGCTCGCTCAGCTCGAACGCCGCCACCATCATCGTCTTGGCTTCCTGGCTGTCGCTCGGCTCCAGGCAGGGGACGCGGGCGAACTTGGCGAAGGTGCGGTTGTCCTGCTCGTTTTGGCTGGAGTGCATCCCCGGATCATCCGCCGTGATGATGACCAGCCCGGCCTCCATGCCCGTCATGGACGCGTACATGAACGCGTCGGCGGCGACGTTCAGACCGACGTGCTTCATGCTGGCGAACGCGCGGCGGCCCGCGTAGGCCGCGCCGATGGCGACATCCACCGCCACCTTTTCGTTGGTGGCCCATTCAGCGTAGACGCCGGGATAGCGGGCGAATTCTTCGAGGATTTCGGTGCTGGGGGTGCCGGGGTAAGCGGATGCGACCACGACGCCCGCTTCCCAGGCGCCGCGCGCCACGGCCTCATTGCCGGAAAAGATACGAATCACGCGTGTTTCTCCATCGTTGAAACTGGCAGTTCAGTAAAGGCTGAGCATTCATCGCTCGAACACAAGGCTATCAGACCCTGGGGTAAACCGCCATGACCTGTGTCAGGTCACGGACAAACTGAGCGCCGCGCCCGCCCGGCTTCGGGCAAACAAAGGCCGGGCCGCGGCGGGTCGCGGTCCGGCCTGAAGCCGAGCGGCCGCGTTCAACTCTGCGGCGCGGCGGAAGCGACCAACGCATCGGCGACGATCTCTGCGACGTCGCGAATGACCAGGCTGTCGGCGCCGGTTGCGCCGCGGGCGTCCTCCAGCATGATCATGCAGAAGGGGCAGGCGACGCCGATCTGCGCCGCGCCGGTTTCCTGGAGCTGTTTGAGGCGGAGATGATTGATGCGCACTGCGCTCTCGTCCTCCATCCACACCCGTGCGCCGCCCCCGCCGCAACACATCGCCAAGTCGCGCGAGCTTGGCGGCTCCACAAGCTGCATCCCCCCGGCTGTCGCCAGGTGGCGGGGCGCGTCGTAGATGTCACTGTACCGGCCCAGGTAACACGGATCGTGGAAGGTCAACGCGGCGGCCGCCTCAGCCTTAACCTGCGTCTCAACCTTGATCTTGCCCGATCGCAGCAATTGCTCGATGTACTGCGTGTGGTGCATGACCCGATAGTGTCCCCCGAACTGGCCGTACTCGTGCTGGAGCGTGTTGAGACAGTGCGGACACTGGGTGAGGATGGTGGTGAATTTATAGCGATTCAGCGTCGCGATGTTGGCTTGCGCGAGGGTCTGGAACAGATACTCGTTGCCGGCGCGGCGGGCCGCGTCGCCAGTGCAGGTCTCTTCATCGCCCAGGATGGCAAAATCCACGCCCGCCGCGTGCAAGATGAGCGCGATGGCGCGCGTCACCTTCTGGTTGCGCGGATCATACGCGCCCGCGCAGCCCACCCACCAGAGCACCTCGGCCTCCCCCACGTCGCGCATGAGCGGCACGGCAAAGTCGAGGCCCTGCGTCCAGGCCGCGCGCTTGCGTTTGGGCTGCTTCCACGGGTTGCCGGCGCGCTCGATGTTGGTGAGGGTCGTCGCCAGGCTGGCGGGCAGCTCTCCCTGCGCCAGAGCCAGATAGCGCCGCATGTCCACGATGTCATCCACCTGCTCGATCAGCACCGGGCACTCGTAGACGCAGGCGTAGCAGGTGGTGCAGGCCCAGAGGGTGGCGGGCTGGATGATGTCGCCGACCAGGTGACACGGTGACACGGTGACATGGTGATCGGCGGCCATCCGTTGCCTTCCCTCCGCCGTCAACGCCGCGCGCAGATCGAGCACGAGCTGTTTGGGGTTGAGGGGCTGGCCCGCGGCGTGGGCCGGGCAGACGGCCTGGCAGCGGCCGCATTCGGTGCAGGCGTCCACGTTGACCAGCCGCGGCCAGGGGAATTCCCGGATCTTGCTGACGCCCAGTTGCTCGGTGGTTTCTAGATCGGCGATGGGGGTGAGCGCGCCACGCACGCGAAACGGCGCGACGAAAACGTTGACCGCCGACGTGATGACGTGCAGCAGGTTGGTCCACGGCAGCATGGCGAAGGCGACCGCGACCGCCGTGTAGTGGACGATCCACGCGCCGCGGTGCAGGCCCAGCAGCGCGGCCTCATCCATGCCCGCGAACAGCCGGCTGATGGGGAAAGCGACCACCGAAAACGGCGCCCACGCCGGTTGCTGCGCGGCCAGCCGGAACGCTTCCACGAGAAGGCCGGTCAGGACAATGAGCTCCAGCAGCGGTAAGGTCAGATTGAAGCGCCAGTCGGTGTTCAGCCGGTCGGGTCGCGCGACATAGCGGCGGTAGATCGCCAGCCCCAAGCCGATCAGCGCGGCGAGCGCGGCCAGATCGAGCACGAT
>CAZYHE010000111.1:0-10215 GCA_964647225.1 uncultured Anaerolineales bacterium | reverse complement strand
AACCCTAGGCTCAATTCAGCCGAGGTGTACTAGCCCCTCGTGGGCGTTCACGACGGGCACAAGGCCCGATGCTACAGGTTGATCAACATCGCCTAGCCCCTCGTGGGCGTTCACGACGGGCACAAGGCCCGATGCTACGTCAACGGTATGACGTGAACGTCAGGGCGATGCCACGTGCGGTACGCGCTATGTTCAGGAACAGCATAAGCCAATGTGTCCTGCGCATGGGTGCCGGGCCAGGCGACGATGAGCCGAGCCGAGCGGCTTGCCGACCGAAACAGTGCGACCGGATCAAGCGCCCAAGCTGGCTCGAACAGCAGGTCAATATCGGTCAACGCCACAGGACCGGGCGCCAGGCGAACGGCGGCGTTGAGCAACCATGCGCGAGCCATGCGCGGGCGAACCTGTGCTGGCTCACCCAGAAGCGCATCGCTCAACTCCTTGCCCACCGAGAGCGGCCGGACGCCGAGATCGGCGGCCAGGTCCTGCGCCGCCCTCTGGATGACCTCCACATGGGGATGGACGAGCAGCACGCACGCAGCATCCGGATGCTCTGCCAGGAACTCAGCAACGGCATGAGGCATGGGAAACACCGCTCAAGTGAAAAGCAAAAGCCGCGGCCCCAAGAGAAAAGGACCGCGGCCTCATTTGCTCATCACGAACAGCCGTGCAAAAATGAAGGCAGCGATGCCCTGTCTCGGGACCCATAGGATGCGGGCGTGAAGCCGACCAGTTCGTACCCGCCAGTTTCACTGTTTGATTGCGCCGATTATACCTAGATAACCGTTACAATGCAAAGTTGCGTGTAAGCGGGTCAGCGGTTCCAAATGTAGCTCGCCGCTGCGCCAGAGTAGCGGTCAAGCCAGCCCACAGCGGGGGAGTCGTGCGCATGTTGAGTGTGCGGTCGGCAGTTTTGACCTTGTGTGAAGCTGGAGTTGGGCGACATGGAACGCCCACGCGCCTGCAACATACGCCGGCACACGTGAAGCGCTTGATTCAGCCCACAGACGAGCGTCCGCAGACAAAGTATCTGTGGCTTACGCGTAACATCAGGTTGTACCGTAGGTTGTGCTAGCTTTGCAGACTAGGATGTGTCACTGCCGAGTTCGAGTTGCGTGGCCATGAAAACGAGCAAGGCGCGCCAGTTCTCGAAGTACATATAGCGGGTGAGCGTCCGGATATCACCGAAGAAGGTCATGCGGGTGGCGAGTGCGCGGCGCACGCCGCGATACAGCTCGTCGCAGAGCTCCAGTGCGGCGTTGCATATCGCGCTGATGGGCCAGAAAAGACGGCGCCTGCATGTAGAACACCGCAAACGCACCCAAACCCGCATCGACCATGTCGTAAATCTTGTTGTGGCGCTTGCGATGATCCGGCAACTGTTTCAGCCCAGCGATGAGCATCGACCGGAGACGTTCGAATGATAAGATTGGAGCCATGACCCTACCCTCCGTGTAAAGTGACCCAACCCTACCACAACTTGGCCATTTGTCCCACAAACTACATTTGGAACCGCTGGCGGGATCTTGCAGAAGAGCGAATCTTGTGATAGATTAGGGCAATTGCCTTATAAGGCAATTGCCCTAAACCAATGTTCCAGAGTGACGCTCATGACTACATCCTTCTATCCGCCGCATTTGCGTACCCTCTTCACCGATCGCGAGCGCGAGCTGGCCGTGCTCGAACAAGCCACGCTCAGCCTGGCGGATGGGCGGCCGCGACACCTGGCATTGTTCGGCCTGCGTCGTATCGGCAAGACGCTCTTGCTGATGGAGCATCTGACGCGGTTGATAGAACAGGCGCCGCACGGCATCGTGCGTCCGGTCTATGTGGATATGGAGGAACTGGTGACGTCGCCGGAGCTGTTCAGCCGGCGCTACGTGGGTCTGGTGACGTTCTGGGCCTTGACCGGGGGGCAGGGCGATCGAGACAGCTTCTTGACGCCAGCCGGCCTGCTGGGGGGGCCGGCCGCGGGCTTACGCTGTGTCGCCCAAACCCTGGCGACCCTGGAGCGCGCCCGTGACGACCCGGCCTTGCAGGTCAGCGCGGCCCTCGATTTCCCCGAAAAACTGGCCGCTGAGTTAGACTGCTACCTGCTCTTGCTGCTGGACGAATTCACCGAGTTGACGGTCCTTGGCAATTACCCGGCCGTGCGCCGGCCGGTGCAACTGTTCAGGGCGGCGCTCCAGCGACAGGGCCGCCTGGGGTACGTCGTGGCGGCCTCGGCCATCAGCGCCATGCAACACCTGGTCCAGGACGGTCAATCGCCACTGTTCCTGCAATTCGAGTCGGTTGAGGTCGCGCGCTTCCCACCTGATGCGACCCTGGCGCTGGTCGAGCGCATTCTGGGTACCACCCCCGCGGCGGGCGCGGGCCGGCGGCTGCACGAGCTGACTGGCGGCCACCCATTCTACATCTATGCCGTGGCGTCGCGGCTGGGCGATCTAATCCCCGCGGCCGGAGCGATGACCGCGGAAGACGCCGAACGCGCCTTTCTCCTGGAAACACTGACGCGCGACGGCCGGATCTACAACTACTGCCGCTATCTGTACGATATCTCGCTGAGCCGCGCGCGCGGCTATGGCATCCTGAAGGCGATCCTCCAAGCCCTGGCGGAAGAAGAGGGGCTGACACTGAGCGAGATTGCCCGCCGGATTCGCAAGGGCGCACCCGGCACGCGCGGCTATTTGCGTGCGCTGCAAGAAGTGGACCTGCTGATCGAAGCAGACGGGGAGTACTTCTATCGCGATCCGGTGCTGCGCTACTGGGTCGCAGCCATGACGCGCGGGATCGAGGTGGATCTGCTGGCCAACCGCGCGGCCCTGGCACCATTTCTGGCCGATCTCGAAGCGCAGCACGCCCGGCTGTCGTCCGAGTTGGGCCGCGCGCGCGAAAGTCAGTTACGCGAGGCGCTGCGCGTGTTTGCGGGTCAGGAAGTAGACGGCGCCTGGTTCGGCAGTAGCGGCCGCTTGACGCTGCCAACCTTCACCCAAGTCGCGCCCTACCGCTCCGCCGACGGGCAGGTGGAAGTGGATGCGTTGGTCGAGACTGCAAGTGGCGAACGCTGGGCGGTTGAGCTCAAATGGCAAAATAAGGCCGTCGGTGAAAAGGAACTGACTGCGCTGACCGCCCAAGCCCAAGCCCTTCACGCCCGTCCCTGGTGCATCAGCCGCAGCGGCTTCACGCCAGCGGCGCGCGTCTATGCCAGCGAGCACAACGTCTTCGTCTCTACCCGCGCCGATCTGGAAAGGTTAGAAAAGGCGCTCAAAGCGACCAAGTGATGACTCTCCGCTTTTTTCGGACTCTCCGCCAGCTTTTCACGTGGTTCACGGAATCCCATCATTAACAATTCGCCAAATCGCGACCCTGTGTTACAATTCGCACATACTGAGGTTATTCAGTCGCACCCCCACATCTCATCAGGAGGCGCCGGTATGCTGCATGAACCCGCAACACCCGCGGGCAAAGACCCTGCGGGGCCCTACAAGATGCGTCTGGGCATCAGGATGTTTGTTTTTTATTCCCTCTTCTATGCCAGCTTCGTCGCGATCAACCTGCTCAGCCCGCTGACGATGGCCGCGATCGTCTTTGCCGGGCTGAACCTGGCGACCGTCTACGGCTTTGCGCTCATCATCGTGGCGCTGATCGAGGCGCTGATCTACGATGCGCTGTGCCGCAAAAAAGAAGCTGAGTTCGCGCGGGCCGAGAAGCAACAGCCCAAGAAGGGAAAGGCTTAATCACATGGCAATCTTTGTCTTCCTGGCTTTCGTCGTCTTTGTCATCGGCCTTTCCTTGTACCTGGGCAACCGGGCGAAAACCTCGGCCGGCTATTATGCGGCCGGCGGTAACATCCATTGGGGCGTCAATGGTATCGCTTTCTCCGGTGATTATCTTTCCGCGGCGTCCTTCCTGGGCATCTGCGGCATGATCGCCACGGTCGGCTATGATGGCTTCCTCTACTCCATCGGCTACCTGGCCGGCTGGATCGTGGCGCTCTTCGTGGTGGCCGAGCCGCTCAAGCGGCTGGGCAAGTACACCTTCACCGACGCGGTGGATGCCAACTACAACGCGCGCGGCATCAAGCTGACTGCGGCCATCAGCACCTTGGTGGTTTCCCTGTGTTATCTCATCCCGCAGATGGTGGGCGCGGGCGTGCTGGTCGAGCCGCTGCTGGGCATCCCGCACGCGTGGGGCGTGGTGATGGTCGGCGCCATCGTCATCACGATCGTCGCCACCGCCGGCATGGCTTCTACCACTTATGTGCAGTTCTTGAAGGGCGCGCTGCTGATCATCTTCTCGACCGTGCTGGTCGGGGCAGTGGTCATGCGCGGCTTCACCACCCGGCCCGATCAGGGCGGCGCGGCGCCGTTCTACGAGTACGCCAGCCTGGCGGCCACCAAGGCGGGGACGCAGATCCAGGTGACGGACGCGGGCTGGAAGCTCCTGGAGCAGAAGGAAATCAAGGGCGGGCAGACCTTCGTCAAGCTCGGCCGCGATGGCACAGAGGCCTGGTGGTCGGTCGCGGAGAGCGCCGGCGCGCTCACCCTCAAAGAGACTCAGTCGGTGGTGACGAAACCGGACGGCAAGTGGATCAACGGCGCGCCGGCTTCGGCGACCAACCAGTTGCGCCAGGTGGGCAACCTGGAGAAGATTCGCGGCGACGCCGGCGCCACCACCGGCAGCCTCTCCATCTTCGAGTTCCTGTCGGCGCTGACCGACAAGAATACGTTGGTGCGCACCTGGAAGACGGCCAACTTCACCGACGGCGCCAGCCAAAAGGTCACGGTCTATTATCCCAGCATCGTTTCGGGCGACCGCATCATGCGCCCCGGCCTGAAGTTCAAGGTCGAAGGCACCCCGTTGGAGCGGCTCGACTTCCTGTCGTTGATGCTGGCGCTCTTCTGCGGCACGGCGGCCCTGCCGCACATCCTCATCCGCTACTACACCGTGCCCAACCCGGCCAGCGCGCGCAAATCCACCATCGTGGCAATCGCGGCGATCGGCTTCTTCTATATCCTGACCCTCTTCATGGGGCTGGGCGCGATGACCAGCGGCGTGATCAACCCGGCGGACAGCAACATGGCCGCGCCGCTGCTGGCGCGCTCCTTCGGCGAGCTGCTCTTCGCAGTCATCTCGGCCATCGCCTTCGCCACCGTGTTGGGAACCGTCAGCGGGCTGATCGTGGCGGCTTCGGGCGCGGTGGCCCACGACTTGTTCGACCGTTTCTTCCAGATCAAGATGGACGACCGGCAGAAGGTGCGCGCCGGCAAGATTTCGGCGTTCGTCATCGGCGGGATCGCCATCGTGCTCGGCATCCTCTTCAAGGGGATGAACGTGACCTTCCTCGTCGGGCTGGCGTTTGCGGTGGCGGCTTCGGCCAACCTGCCCGCCATCACCATGCTGCTCTTCTGGAAGAAGACCACGGCCAAGGGGATCGCGGCCTCGATCGTGGTGGGCATCGTCGCGTCGCTGGCGCTGATCGCGTTCTCGCCGGAGCTGTACACGCTCTACGGCCGCAACCCGCTCGACGCGCCCATCCCGCTCAACAATCCGGGCATCGTCTCCATCCCGTTGAGCTTCATCACGCTCGTCGTCGTCTCGCTGCTGACGCAGAAGGGCAAGAAGGCCGCGGCGTAGAATGATGGGACGCGGACGACGCGGATATGCTCCGGTGTTGTCCGCGTCCTCCGCGTTGTCTGCGTCGTCCGCGTCCGGTTTTGGGTATGACCGACACCGTCCTGGTTAACCTGCACTGTCACACCATCTTCAGCGATGGTGAGCAGACCCCCGAAGTGCTGGCCGCAAACTTGGCCGCGGCGGGGGTGCGCTATGCCGCGCTGACCGATCACAACAGCCTCGCCGGGCTGCCGCGCTTCCAGGAGGCGCTCCAGAAGCGCGGGGTGGCCTATCTGCCCGGCGTGGAAGTGACCGCCTGGTTCCACGGCCGCGAGATTCATCTGCTCGGCTATGGCTTCGATGCGCAGCACGCCGACCTGGACGCCACCCTCTTCTCGCTGCGCCAGACGCGCAACCTGGAAGTACACAACATCGCCAGTTCGCTGCGCAAGATGGGCGCCAACCGGCCCGCCGGCGCCGATGACCCGCCGGGGATCAGCGCCGCGCCGGATGGCTGGTTGGCGATCGGTGACGCCATCGAGTTGTTGCATCGCGCCGGCGGACGCGTCTTCTGGGCGCATCCGCTGGTGTATGAATCGGACCCGGCGCGGCTGGACGCCTACGTGGCGGAGCTGAAGGCGCTGGGATTGGATGGCCTCGAGGCCATCTACGCCCCCTTCTCCGAGTCGCAGCGCGCGGAGTTGTGCCAACTGGCCCAGAAGCACGATCTGCGCATCTCCGCGGGGACCGACACCCACGGCGCGAATGAACCGGGCAGCCCACCTTACGGCATCGAAATGCCCCGCGACGACTGGGTCGCGTTCCGAGAGGCGGTCTTCGGCGGCCCCACCTTTGCCTCGGCCCCCGCGGCTGTGGAAGAATCGGCTGCGCATGTCGCGTCCGACCGGGCTGTCCCGACGGGGACGGTCGTCCCTACCGGGAAACCGCATCATTTCCGCCGGCACTCCTACGCCCTGCGCATCTTCCTGCCGACCTTCACTGCCATCGCCCTGCTCCTGGCCGCGTTCTGGGGCATCATCCTGCCCTCGGTGGAGCGCACCCTGCTCGAACGCAAGCGCGAGATGATCCGCGAGTTGACCAACACGGCCTGGAGCATCCTGGCCTCGTATCACCGCGACGAGCAGCGCGGTCTGCTGACGCGCGCTCAGGCGCAGGCCCAGGCGATCAAGCCGATTCAGGCGCTACGCTATGGCCCGGAAGGCAAAGATTACTTCTGGATCCAAGATCTGCAGCCGGTGATGATCATGCACCCCTACCGTACTGATCTGAACGGCCAGGACGTGAGCGGCATCACCGACCCCCGCGGCGCGCCGATCTTCATCGAGTTTGCCTCGCTGGTGCAACGCGCCGGCGAGGGGTACATTGACTATGTCTGGCAGTGGAAGGACGATCCGGCCCGGCTGGAACCCAAAGAATCGTATGTCCGGGGCTTCGCGCCCTGGGGCTGGGTCATCGGCACGGGGCTATACACCGACGATGTCAAGGCGGAGATCGCCCGCATCGAGCAGAGCCTGATCCAGGCCTCGCTGGCCGTCTCCGGCGCCATCATCTTGCTGCTCCTCTACGTCCTGCAGCAAAGTCTGCGCGTCGAAAGGGAGCGCCAGGAGGTGGTGGACAGCCTGGCTGAATCCACCGCGCGCTACCACACCCTGGTCGAAGCCACCACCGAAGGCACCCTGTTGGTCTTGGATGACCGCTGCCGCTACGCCAACCCGACCTTTTTGAGCATGCTCGGTTACACGGCGCGCCAACTGGAGTTTTTAGATCTGGCGGACATCTTGCCGCGCGAGCCGGGCAACGCTGCGCTCTGGGCGCGCATCCAGGGTTTGCACGGTGAGCCGGGGGCCGCGGGCGAGGCGCTGGAGGGCTGCCTGACGCGCGCCGATGGCGGTCTGTCGGAATGCGTGGTGACGATCAATCCGATCCTCTTCGCCGGACAGCCCGGATTCATCCTGCTCGCCAAAGACATCGCCCGGCCGCCGGCCGCAGTGCGCGAGGAGGGGCTGGCGGCCGTGACGCGCGCCGCGCCGATCGGCATCTTCCGTGCCCGCGCTGCACGCCGCGGCGTCTTCATCGAGATCAACCTGGCCGGCCGCGCGTTGCTGCCGCCGCAGCCGGCCACCGAAGGCAGCCAGCCCGCGCTGGCCGATCTTTTCTCAGACCCGACCGAATATGAGCAGGTTTTCCAGACGTTGCTGAGCGATGGCGAGGTGCGCGATCACGGCCTCCACGTCGAGACCAGCGACGCCAGCGCCCGCTTCATCTCCCTTTCGGCGCGGCTGGTGCGTGATGAGGGCGGCCACCCGATGCACATTGACGGGCTGCTGGCGGATGTCACCGCGGCCCGCAAACAGGATGCCGGCCGCGAGGCGCTGATTGACCGGTTGCAGGCGTCGCTCCTGTTCCTGCACGAGCCGCTGGCGAACCTGGGCCGCGACGCGGCGATCTGCCCCCTGGACACCCCCATCGCCCAACTGGCCCGGCTGATGACCGCCCGCCAAGTCACGGCTGCGTTGGTCGCCAGCGAGTCCGGCGCCATCATCGGCATCGTGACGGATCACGACCTGCGCGCCCGTGTGCTGGCCGAGAACGCCGACCTGGGTGCGCCGATCCACACCATCATGAGTTCGCCGCTGACCAAGATTTCGGAGCGCGCGCTCATGTACGAGGCGCTGATGCGGATGGAAGAGCGCGGGGTGCGCCACCTGGCGGTGGAAGACCAGAACGGCCAGATCGTCAGCGTGATTGACAGCAAATCGCTGGTGCAATTCCCGCGCTACGGCCCGATGGTGCTGGCGCGCGAGATCGCCCGCGCCGGCACGGCCGACGCGGTGGCGCAATGCTGTGCGCGCACCGCGCCGCTGGTCAAGAGCCTGCTCGACAGCAGCGCCCGCCCGCGCCACGTCACCCACATGCTGGCGTCCATCTGCGACGCGGCCACTGAGCGGCTGATCCAACTGGCCGTGGCCGAACTCGGCCCGCCGCCGGCCGCGTTCGCCTTCATCGCCATGGGCAGCCAGGGCCGCCAGGAGCAAACCCTGCTGACCGACCAGGACAACGGCATCATCTTTGCGTCGGTCGAGCACGCCGATCCGCAAGCGGTGACCGCCTATTTCCTGCGCCTGGGGACGCGGGTGTGCGACGGCCTGCAGCGCGCCGGCTACCCGCTCTGCCGCGGCAAGGTGATGGCGAACAATCCGCGCTGGTGCCGCTCGCTGCCCGATTGGCTCTCCGGGTTCGACGCGTGGCTGCACAAGTCGGAGCCGCAGGAGATGACCGATTTCAGCATCTTTTTCGATTTTCGCACCGTGTACGGCGATACGGAGTTGACGCACGCGCTGCGGAGCGCGATCCACGCGTCGTTGCGGGATCAATCCGCGTTCTTCCATCTGTTTGCGCAGAATGCGTTGCTGTTCAAGCCGCCCTTCCGGCTGCTGGGCAACATCTACCTGAGCGGCGGCGCCACGGAGCACGCGGGGGAGATCAACCTCAAGGATGCGATGATGCCGATGGTCAGCTTCGCCCGGCTCTACGCGCTGCGCCACCAGGTCAACCAGACGCACACGATGGAACGGATCGAAGCGTTGACCGAGCGGGGCATCATCCTGCCCGCCAGCCGGGACGAGATCGCCACGGCCTATGATTTCTTGATGGAACTCCGCCTGGGCACCCAACTGGCCGCCATCCCGGCCGGCCGGCCGGCCCAGAACGTCATCCACCCCGGCAAGCTGGGCCACATCCAGCGGGAACTGCTCAAACAAGCCTTCGCCCAAATCGCGGCGGTGCAGAAGAAGGTCAGCTATGATTTTCTGGGCGGGGGATGAGCGCGCTGCGGCGTCTCCTTGGCGGTAGAATTAAGAAAGTTGAATTGGAGGCGCCAGTCGGGCGCCTCCTTCAGTATTCCGCCGCTTTCAGTTTGACAAGTTCTTACAGATGTATTATACTAACCGTAAACTTACATTTGCTATAAAATTACAGAGTGTAGACCATGACCCTATCCCTCCGCGATGTCAAACGCTCGTTGACCGAGCAAACCATCATCGAAAAGGCCCTGCCGCTTTTCAAGGAGCGCGGCTTCGCCCAGGTCTCCGTCCGGCAGATCGCCAAGGCCGCGCTGGTGAGCGAGAAAACGGTCTTCAACTACTTCCCCTACAAGGAACTGATCGTCGTCGCGGGGATGCAGCCCAGCTTGGCCGCGTTCATGGATCAGATCCAGCAGCAGATTGACGCCATCGCCGATCCGACCGAGGTGCTGCGCAACTTTGGCCTCAACCTGGCCGAAATTTGCACCGCCGACCCCGAAGCGGCCGGCATCCTGATGGTCGAGCTGCTGACCCTCGATCCGGTGCGCCAGGCCGCCGCGCTGCGCTACCTGCCCGACTTCTACGGCCCGATCCGCACGGTGATGACGCTGGCCCGTGCGCAAGGCCGGCTGCGCGGCGAAGTCAGCGTCGAGTATGCCACCGACTTCTTCCTCAGCAGCGTGCTGAACGCCATCCGCACCCACCTGGCCGCGGGGCGCATCGAACGCGTGCGGCCGATGCTCGCCGCGCTGCTGGAGATCTTCATGCACGGCGC